>NZ_NPKW01000157.1:0-125839 GCF_002265885.1 Vibrio sp. 03_296 | reverse complement strand
GGCAGCGGCAGCCCAAAACATCAARAAGATAGCGTTGGTGGTGAACTATCTACGAAAAATGGGCTTAAATATGGCAGAAATAAGGCAGATACTTGCTTCTGTATACCCATGTAATGAATGGAAACTTCTGCGCACGATATAACAAAAAAAATCACGATCGCGACCTACGGTCGCTTCCAAAAAAGAACCCCACTTAAAAAGCGGGGTTCGTCATCAATCTGAGGGGTTGGCACTATGCCAACCCCTTTTGTTTTATGACTCATTCTGTCTCTTTACGCGCTCGCTTTAAGCTTCTGTTTCTACGACTGCCACTGCCTCGTGATTCACAGCGCGAGTCTCCTCGGCGAACTCGTTTCTCAGGCGTTTTGCTGCAGACACCAAGTTTGCCAACGCTGCTTCGGTTTCTGGCCAGTTGCGTGTTTTCAAACCGCAGTCTGGGTTTACCCACAAGCGCTCTACTGGGATCTTCTGCGCCGCTTTTTTCACGAGATCGACAATCCACTCTTCGCTTGGAATGTTTGGTGAGTGGATATCATACACACCCGGACCAATTTCATTTGGGTAGTTGAACTCTTCAAATGCTTTAAGCAGTTCCATATTCGAGCGTGACGTTTCGATGGTAATCACATCGGCATCCAATGCCGCCACCGACTCAATGATTTCGTTGAACTCGCTGTAACACATATGCGTGTGGATCTGCGTTTCTGGCCTCGCACTCGCCGCTGAAATGCGAAACGCTTCGACCGCCCAATCTAGGTAACTCTGATGATCACGCTTTTTCAGTGGCAGACCTTCACGAATCGCCGGTTCATCAATTTGAATGATATTGATGCCTGCATCTTGCAGATCCGACACCTCATCACGAAGCGCCAACGCCAGTTGCTGGGCAATCGCTTTACGGCTGATGTCTTCACGCGGGAACGTCCAGCATAGAATCGTCACCGGACCTGTCAGCATCCCTTTCATCTGTTTTGAAGTGAGCGACTGCGCGTAAGTAGACCAACCCACCGTGATAGGCTGCTCACGCTCAATATCAGCAACCACAATAGCAGGTTTCACACAGCGCGAACCGTAGCTTTGCACCCAACCAAATTGCGTGGTTTGGAAGCCCGCCAAGTGTTCAGCAAAATACTCAACCATGTCGTTGCGCTCCGCTTCACCGTGCACAAGCACATCGAGATCGAGCGCTTCTTGGCGTTTTACCGCATCCGCTATGTGGCCCTTTAGCGCCTGTTCATACTCTGCTGAAGAAAGCTGACCACTGCGATAGGCACTGCGCTGAACACGAATCTCACTGGTTTGCGGGAAAGAACCAATCGTCGTGGTTGGCAATAACGGCAACTGCAGTACCTCAGCTTGATGTCGCGCACGCTCAGCATAAGGCACACTGCGCTGCGCAAGCTCCGCAGTAATCGCCTTCACTCGTGACTGCACCGTTGCTTTGTGTACATGAGCAGCCGACTTGCGTGCTTGGATTGGCTGGCTGTACGCCTCACACTGTGCAATCGCCGCCACATCACCATCCAGCGCTTTACCCAGTAGCACCACTTCCGACACTTTTTGTTTAGCAAAAGCAAACCAGCTACGCACTTCTGTAGACAAACCCGCTTCTAGATCTAAATCCACCGGTGAATGCAGCAGAGAACATGAACTGGCGACCCAAAGGCGCTCGCCCAATGCGGCTTTCACCGGCTGAAGTCGCGCTAGCTGCGTTTTGACGTCCGAACGCCACACATTCCGACCATTGATAACCCCGAGCGACAGCACCCAATTTTGCGGCAACTTAGCCAGCACCGCATCCAACTGCTCAGGTGCGGCAGAAAGGTCGACATGAAGGCCGTCCACTGAGAGCTCGACAATACGATCAAGAGAATCAACCACAGAGTCAAAATAGGTGGTCAGCAGCACTTTTACCTCGCTGCGGATCACTTGGTAAGCAAGCTTAAATGCATCAAGCCAAGGTTTTTCCAACTCAAGTGCAAGAATAGGTTCATCAATTTGCACCCATTCAACACCTTGCTTGGCCAACTTGGCCAAAATCGCTTGGTATGCGGTGAGCAAACGAGGTAACAGTGTTAAGCGGTCAAATCCGTCTTCAATTTCCTTCCCAAGGTAGAGATAACTCAGTGGACCAAGCAGCACCGGTTTTACTTTGTGGCCAGCTTGTACGGCTTCGTTCACTTCTTCAAACAATTGCGGCCAGCTGACTTCAAAGGTGTCCTCCTTACTGAACTCTGGCACGATGTAGTGATAGTTGGTGTTGAACCATTTCGTCATGTCTGACGCGGCCGCACCATGACAAGCACAGCTCGATTGCGACTGACCACGGCCTACTCGGAACAAGGTATCCAAATCGGGGAAGCCATGACGATGGCGTTTTGGCACATGGCCAAGCAACAAGGTGGTGGTCAGAACATGGTCGTACCATGCGAAGTCCCCTGCGACGGCAAAGCTAAGCCCTGCCGAGGCTTGAGTTTGCCAGTTTTTGTGGCGCAACTTCGCACCGACTTTTTTCAGTTCAGCTTGGTCGATTTCACCGCGCCAATATTTTTCTTGGGCAAATTTGAGTTCGCGTTTTTCGCCGATACGGGGATAGCCGAGGATATGCGTGGTCGTTGTCATGTCAAATTCCTTATTTTTTATGCGTAATTTTTCTATGCTGGGATGGTTAGGCGGCTCACAAACGGCTGCTGAGCGGATGCAATACATCTTATTCGTCACACCCTTTGAGATGTCCGGATGGCTAAACTATCTCGCTAACCTCGCGTTTCGACAATCTCCAATTATTCAACTTGTTTATTAGAAAAATTCATCATAAGAAAAGAAACATCAGCAAAAAATAAATAGACGTCTAGATGTTTACAGCTCCAAAAAAACTGGGTAAGTTAAAAAGGCTCATGTAACGAGCGATTGGTTGAGAGGGATTCATGATTGAGCTAAAACACTTAAAAACACTAACGTCATTGCGAGACACAGGCTCATTAACCGCCACAGCGACCTCACTGCATCTCACTCAATCGGCGCTCTCGCATCAAATTAAAGATTTGGAAGCGCGCATTGGTGGGCAACTCTTTTTGCGCAAAACTCGCCCCGTTAAGTTCACCTCAGAAGGGGAAATTTTGCTGCGCTTAGCCGACGAGATATTGCCGAAGTTAGCCAGAGCAGAGAATGAGTTGGCGAGCTTAAAAGAAGACGTGAATGGCCGCTTACACATGGCGATTGAATGCCACTCCTGCTTCCAGTGGCTCATGCCGGCTCTCAAGGAATATCAGTTGACCTGGCCGAGCGTAACCCTCGATTTTTCCTCCGGTTTTGGCTTTGAGCCCCTACCCGCTTTGATGGCTGGTGAACTGGATTTGGTGATCACGTCCGATATCCAGCCTCGCTCTGAAGTGCATTACGAGCCACTGTTTGATTTTGAAATGCGCCTGATTACCGCAACCAACCATCCTCTTTCAAGCAAAGAGCGCTTACAACCTGACGATCTCGCCGATCAGACCATGTTGACTTATCCGGTACAAAAACAACGTTTAGACGTGGTGAAACACTTTTTGGCGCCCGCCGGTATCGAGCCCGCTCGCTGGAAACAAGCAGACAACACACTGATGCTGGTGCAGATGGTTTCCGCCGGCTTGGGGGTTGCGGCTTTGCCCAACTGGGCGATCAGCGAATTTTCTCGCCAAGGGCTGATCACCAGTATTCCATTAGGTAAGGGATTGTGGCGACGACTGTTTGCCGCCACACGCAATGCCGATAAAGACAAACGCTATCTTCAAGCCTTCTTTGCGACGGCAAGACAACAATGCAAAAGCCATCTTGATGGCATCAAGATGGCTTAAGGGAATGGTCACTAGCGAGAGTATGATTTGAACTGGTTGGTGAGCGGATCGTATTGGTAGCCCAATACATCCAGTTTGCCAACCACTTGCTCAACGTCCATTTCGTACATGCTGACCAGATCTTCAAAGCTGTCGCATTCCAGTCGTAACTTCTCGTTGACGATGCCCAGTAGAATAATGCTGTCTAAACGGGCGACGTTACTCAGATCCATGACTACGCTCCTTTGTTGGTACATCTCTATTAAGCGTAGTCACTATTTCAAGTGGATAAAGTGAAGCGGGTCTAAATGTTTGAATGTTCGTCAGAGATGAGACTTATCCATTCACCACAAACAAAATCTGCATAGAGACGGTGGCAGCCACTACCATCAGCCACGAGGTTGAAAGCTGAAGTTTGCTGGCGGTTTTTCCGGTGAAAATATGCCAACACCACACAACAATGCCGCCAATGACCAGCGCTAGGCTGGTGAGAATCAAGGTGATGGCTTGAGTCTGTGCCTGTTCATCAAAGCCAGACGCAACAGCCAGCAACGAAAGCGCTAGACCCATCGCCGCCACAGTACCGCTAAACGGCAAAATGCGGTGGAAGGCTTGCAAACGTGAGCGAGCAATCACTAACAACAAGTGCGCAAACGCCGCGCCAAGCAGTACCACCATCATCACCGTCGCCACAGACGCCCCCCACATGGGTTGCTTCATCGCCTGAATCGCAACAAACGACACCGCTAAGCCATCGGCTAAGTAGAGAACCCAAAGTGGCCCTGCATCACGCGTTTTGCCAGTTTGTACTTTGGAGTAGAAATAGAAAATGGCAAACACCACTAAAAATGCAGCAATCTCAATGGAAGAGACCGCCATCCACATCAAACCAATCGCAGGAAGCAGTTTATGAATGCGGCCACGTTGGCCCGGGCAAATATCGCCTTTAACCAAAACAAGAGTCAAAACAAGTTGTGCTCCTAGTAACATTGGAGCAAACGAAGAGAGTAAGAACTGAACCATGATGAATAACGCTATGCGATTAAAACTGGGCAGGCATGATACCCAAAGCCTTATCGAACAGCAATTGATGTCCTTCAGATTGCCACATGCCTAACATCCCTGAGCAAAGTAACGCAGCACCTCTTTTTGCGTCACAACGCCCATGTATTTGCCCAACTCATCCAACACTACCCAAGGGAATGGTAACTCTTGAACAATCAACTCGCCGATATCCACCGCTTTGGTCTGGTAGCTGATGCTCGAGAACTGGGTCTTCATCACCTGATTTAGTGTCCGTTTCGAGATCGAGAGATCTTTCATGGTTTCCAGTTTTGTGCCTAACGTAGCGGAAAGATGCAAATTGAGCGTTTCGCTATCAACAATGCCAAGGCATTCATCATCATCCACAATCGGTATCACCGTAAGGGTGCCCGCATCCAAAAGCGCTTTTGCTTGCCCAAGGGTGTCTTGAGGCCCAAGCGTGCTTTGCGTCGCTAAAGAGAGCCTTAGCACGCCCATGCTTCGCACACTCTCGTTACTTTCAAGGAAGTCACTCAGTTGAGCTTGATAGTTCCAAGCTAAGTGCAGTTGATCCAAAGGCAGGGGCTTAGAGAAAAAGTAGCCTTGAATGAAATCCACCCCTAACCCACACAAGACTTCCAATTCCTGTTTGGTTTCCACGCCTTCGGCCACCACTTTCACGTTAAGGGTATGGGATAGCTCCGTGATCATTCGGACGATGTGATATTTGTGCGTACCAATGCGAATATTGGTCACAAACTCTCTGTCGATTTTGAGCAAATCAAAGTTGCAATCACTCAGATAGGTGAAAGAGGAATACCCTGTGCCGAAATCATCAATGGCGACGCTCACCCCCATGTGACGAATGCGTTTTATCAATTCCGATTGGTTCGACTCGCTATCAAAATACGCGCTTTCCGTCAGCTCTATTGTCACTAACTCAGGTGTATCGGCGTACATGCAAACCATCTGCTCGGCATTTTGCAACACCTCTTCAGCACCCAACTTGGTGTTGAGCGAACGGTTGATGGTAATGCCAATCCGCCGACCAAAACGTTGGTGGATAACTTTTAACCCTTCGAGCGATTTCTTGCCTACTGTCCAATCCAGATCGGCAACCATTTCAAGATCTTCAGCAATGCCAACCATTTCTTGAGTATTCTGCCACTGGCCATGTTTGTCTTTAAAACGGCACAGCGCTTCAAACTTGGCGATATCCCACGTCGCCGTATCGACGATCGGCTGGTAAAACACGTCTACCGACTCCTCTTTGATCGAGCGCACCACCAGCTCTTCCAACTCTCTTCTGCGCAGCACTTCTCGGTGAATCGAACCGTGATAGAAGGTGATCATACCTTTATGCTGACCATCGTGCTCAAGCATGGCTTGTACCGCGTGTGACACCATCACTTTAGGGTTTTGCGTATCATGCCCAAGTATCGAAACCCCCACTTTCCCGCCCAACACCGCATTTTGCACTTCCTCACCACTCAAATGGGTCAGTTGAGCGAAAAACTTACGGATGGTTTGATGAATGATTTGAACCTGATTCGGTCCTTGGCTTTTGTTACATTCGATCGCCGCAACAAAGTGATTGCCGCCTAAATAACCCACAGCGCTACTGATGCGGTTTTTCTCCAAGCTTTCTGACAGGCGCTGTTTCAGTTCGTATTCATCACCTGCCGCGAAGTTGGGCAAAAATGCCAGCACCATTAACAAATCATCATTGTTCGAGTCCATCCAGCGTACCGTCAGTTGCTGGGTAAACTGCTTTTCGGTTGGCAGTTGTGTCAACAACTCAACGCCGCCATGTTCCATGTCAGCAATTCGATAAAGTCGGTCAGAGAAATCAACATACAAACCAAGGTAATAGACTTTATCGTCGCAAGTGAGTTTTTGCAGCGTCAGTTCCTGCGGCACAATCGCACCGCCAAAGGTACGAATAAGCACCACGCCTTGCCACAACCCTTTGCTGTTTACCTCTTCAGAGATGCTTTGATAAAACTCATCGCTGTGCTTACCTGAATCCAAAATCGACGCGCGCTGCCCAACAATTTGATTGAGCTTGTAACCTGTGTGATTTTCGAAGTAGCGATTGCACAGCAAGATCTGCGTTGTGGCATCTGTGAGCAGAATGCCATGATGATCATTGTCGAACGCTTGGCGAAACAGCGTCGAAAACTCATTCCCTTTGGTATCGACACTAAACAGTTTGCGGATTTCCCCCTCTACGGCATTCTCCGCTTGGGGAACAAATCGAAACAGCACATAATGGCTGACCGAGTTGAGGCTAATCCAACAACGGTAGCTGCCTGATTTTTTGGATTGGCACGCTCGGTCAAGCAAGTTGAGTAATTGCAGTTTGTCGATGGTGGCAAACGAAGACCAAAATAACGCGCTGACATCCTCACTCAGTCCAATACGCCAAAAATGACGAAACAGCGCTTCATCAACATGTAAGCACGCATCACCGTGTTTCCATTGCCAGCCATACGATGATGACTTGGTGGAATGTTCGCCAGATCGCCACTCTCCTCTGGAAGGTTGTAACATAGTTTTTCCTTAACGAACCTCACGCTAGCCACTGCGTTGACGTTAATAAAAACCCTAGCCTCTTTAAAATTAGGTGATGAGGAACGATTGCACCAGCCGATTTACATGATCTTCTCTTTTAAATATCGAAGTAATGAATGCATCTCTATTACCCCTTTGTAATGCCCACGTTCGTCGATCAGTATCCAAGGAAATGTTTCATTTTGGCTCATTATGCTAGGCAGCGCACTCAGACGAGTTTGCCAGTTCACTTCAGAAAAACCTAAAACCATGACTTGATTTACTCTTTTTTTCCAAATTGTTGCTTCTTTCATTGATTCTAAGTCCGTTCCCATTGCGGGCGTTAAGTGCAGATTCAACGCTTCTCTGTCAATAAATCCAACACAAACTCTTTCTGCAACAACAGGTAAAATGTTGAGTTCTTCTCTTTCAAAATACTCGTGAGCAAGAGAAATAGGGTCTCCAGGGTCCAGATGTGGCACATTAGGGGTAACGAGCTGTAGCAACCCACCTCTTTCACCGAACTGTTTAGGAAATACAGTTAAGTCAAACTGACCAAACTCTTCACTTGAATCACTATTAAGCGCAAAAGGTTTAGAAAAGAAGTAGCCCTGAGCATAATCGACTCCAACTTGAACCATAAGCGTCAACTCGTGCTCAGTTTCAACGCCTTCCGCCACGACTTTTAACCCGAGTTGATGTGAAAGCTCTGTCAGCGATTTCACAATACGAAACTGATTTGAATTGACTTGAATGTCTTTAATAAAGGCGCGATCTATTTTTAAAACATCAAAGTTGCATCGATTCAGATACTCAAAGGAAGAGTATCCAGTACCAAAATCATCGACGGCCAACGTAACACCTGCTTCACGTAACTCTCTCAGCCCATTGGCTTGTTGCTCTTCACTTTCAAAATAAGCATTTTCGGTGATCTCAACCGTCACCTTGCTCGGAGAGACTTGGCTCTCAACAATCATTTTCGCTGTTTGGCTAAGAATATGAGCGATGCTCGCAGAGGTATGAACTGAGCGATTAAATGTAATCCCGACCTGATCGCCAAACGATTTCTGCAGCTCGGGCAGCGCATCTAGTGCTTTTTTCGCAACGGCAACATCCAACTCTTCAATCAAGTCAAGGTCTTCTGCGATATTAATCAGTTCTTGCACCGATGTTTCGCAGCTTAACTCTTCTGGGAATCGACATAATGCTTCGAACTTCGAGACTTCCCATAAGTTCAAATCAATAATTGGCTGATAGAACACGTCTATTTTTTGCTTGAGAATCACATCAGTGAGTTTGATTTCAGTCGCTTTTTTTTGCTCTATCTGCTTGTGAATCGCTTGATCATAGAACGAGACGCGATGTTTGTGACCAGAATGCATTTCTAGCAACGCTTGATTGGCATGGGAGAACAAACTGCGTGGCGTTTTGGCATCAATACCGAGTACCGATATACCAATACTCCCTTGAGTCAAAGCGTTTGATATTTCATTTTCTGCCATTCGGAAGCTTGAGAAAAAACGCTTTATGGTCTGGTTGATCTGGCGAATATGCGCGACCTGTGTTTTCGAAAATTTTAAACACACGACAAATCTATCTGAACCCAAATAGCCACATAAGGTTGCGCCTGAACCATTTTGTAAAAAACGGGCAAATTCTTTTTTTATCGCCGATGGGTTATCTTCAACATACTTAGGTTGGATGGCAAGCATAATAAGGCCGACATCACTATTATTGCTTTGGCACAACCCCTCTAGTTGATCAAGAAAGCGTTCTTTTCTCGGTAGTTGAGTAAGAAGGTCAATACCACCATTATCTTTGTCATTAATGCTATGTAATCGCTCTGAAAGGTTGGAACTGATCCCTATATAGTAAGCACCTCCTATCCCATCATTAATCTTCTGAATCGTTAACTCTTGCGGTACATTGTCTCCCGAGCATGTTCGAGTAAGGATCTCACCGGACCAATAATTTAGCTCGGTAAGCTGCTTCCATAAGTTTTGGTAGTATAGGTCCGAGTGTTTCTCGGCATTAAAAATACTGGTTTTTAAACCGGCAATATCCTTCCTTTGATAGCCCGTGGTATGTTCAAAATATTTATTGCACACCAATATTCTGGTGTTTTCATCCGTAATAAGCACGCCATGGTGAGGGTTTTCAAACAGAGAATAAAAGACTTCTGCCACTTGCATACAGGACTCTATTGTTAGAAGTGGCGTCAGTGTACCAACTAAGGTCTGGCTATTTTTTTTCTCGACGTAAAACTCAACAAAATGAACACGCTCTAATGGAGAGACAAGGCAGCAACGGAATACTTGCGATTCACCACTCTTCATCACATGGCGAAAAGTATCAATCGCGATTTGCCGCTGGCTGGGTGCCAATCGCTTTAGCACTTCCTCTGCGTGCAAAATGTTTCTTTCAAGCCCAAATACGGTAACAAATGCGTTTTCATCAGCATGAAACTCTTTTGAATCCAGATTAAGCTGCCAATCGATTTCACCTAACTTAGGCAAAGAAAGGGTATGAGTGCCATTTTTGTTCTCTGTTTGAACTGTTTTGCTATCCATAGCGTTACCCCTTATAAACCACCAGTTTCATAAGTATAGCCGATGCAAAATGTCTCAACTTTGAAGTTAACTGAAAAACGCACTCTTTTTTATATCGAATCACGCTCTTAATACCCTGCCAAAAACTTGGGTTATGTAGTTGTGGATAGTGGTCTCACAAGCCGCTATAATTCGCGCTCGCAAAATCTGAGGTTATTTTATGCACAGCGATATTACCCCTATCCATACCCACAAAAAATATTGGGCCGAATGTTTTGGCACCGCCCCTTTTCTGCCAACCAGCAGAAAAGAGATGGACGCATTGGGTTGGGATAGCTGTGACATTGTTCTAGTCACTGGCGATGCTTATGTCGACCATCCAAGTTTTGGTATGGCGATCATCGGTCGCTTACTGGAAGCGCAAGGCTTTCGCGTTGGCATCATTGCTCAACCACAGTGGCAAGATAAAACCGACTTCATGTTGCTTGGTAAACCAAACCTGTTTTTTGGTGTCACCTCCGGCAACATGGACTCGATGATCAACCGCTACACTTCAGATCGCAAATTACGTCACGATGACGCCTACACGCCAAATAATGAAGGTGGCAAGCGCCCAGATCGCGCCACACTTGTTTACTCGCAGCGTTGTCGTGAAGCCTATAAAGACGTACCTATCGTTTTAGGCGGCATCGAAGCAAGCCTACGCCGTGTTGCTCACTACGATTACTGGTCCGACAAAGTGCGTCGCTCTGTTTTGCTTGATGCCAAAGCGGACATTTTGTTGTTTGGTAACGCGGAGCGTGCATTGGTGGAAGTGGCGCATCGTTTGGCTGAAGGCGAAGAGATCGCTCAAATGACCAACATTCGTGGCACCGCGGTTAACCTTGCGGCAGAGCCAGAAGGCTACACCATCATCGATTCCTCGCGCATCGAGAAGCCACGTAAAGAAGCCTTTATTCCGCCAAACCCTTATGAAGTGGAAACACAGTGCGAAACCAAATCGGAAGAGCCCAAAGCACAGCCGATTACTATTCGTCCTTCGCGTCACGACGCTGCGACCACGGCGGTGCGTTTGCCAAGTTTCGAGAAGCTGCAAAACGACCGTATTCTTTATGCGCACGCCAGCCGTATCCTTCACTTGGAAACCAACCCTTATTCTGGCCGCGCACTGATCCAGCGTCACGGTAATCGTGAGCTTTGGGTAAACCAAGCGCCGATCCCGCTGACCACCGAAGAGATGGATTATGTGTTCGGTTTGCCATATGCGCGCGTTCCGCACCCGAAATATGGTAAGGCGAAGATTCCTGCCTACGACATGATCAAAACCTCAGTCAACATCATGCGTGGCTGTTTTGGTGGCTGTTCATTCTGCTCAATCACCGAGCACGAAGGGCGCATCATCCAAAACCGTTCACAAGAGTCGATCTTAACTGAGCTCGAAGAGATCCGAGATAAAGTCCCCGGCTTTACGGGCACTATTTCTGACTTAGGTGGCCCAACAGCCAACATGTATCGCCTCGGTTGTAGTGACCCGAAAGCCGAAGCGAACTGTCGTCGCCCATCGTGTGTCTTCCCGGGGATCTGTCATAAGCTCAATACCGATCATAAACACACCATCGACCTCTACCGCGCAGCGCGTCAAGTTAAAGGGGTGAAGAAAGTGATGATCGCCTCTGGCGTTCGTTATGATCTCGCGATTGAATCTCCTGAATACGTGAAAGAGCTGGTCACGCACCACGTTGGTGGTTACTTGAAAATTGCCCCTGAGCACACCGAAAAGGGCCCTCTCGACCTAATGATGAAGCCGGGTATGGGCACTTACGATCGCTTCAAAGAAATGTTCGATAAGTACAGCCAAGAAGCGGGCAAGAAGCAGTATTTGATCCCGTACTTCATCTCTGCGCACCCGGGTACGACCGATGAAGACATGTTGAACTTGGCATTGTGGCTGAAGAAAAACAATTACGAGTGTGATCAGGTACAGAACTTCTACCCATCGCCAATGTGTAATGCAACATCGATGTACTACTCTGAGACTAACCCATTGAAGCGCGTTAAGTATAAGCAACGTGAAGATGTGCCGGTAGCCAAAGGGGATCGCCAGCGTCGACTGCACAAAGCGCTGCTGCGTTACCACGATCCAGCCAACTGGCCGTTGATCCGTGAAGCACTGATCACCATGGGTAAGAAGTATTTGATTGGTGATAAACCGGGCTGTTTGGTGCCTGCGGAAGATGTGGATGCTCGCACGCCAGCACAGCGTCGCAAGTCTGGTCGTCATGGCGCCAACCGTTTTGCCACCAAACACACCAGCACGCAACCGGGTTTCCCAGGTGATAAAGCTAACGCAGGTTCAGGCAAAAAACCAACACGTGGCGGCCAGTCAAACTCGGCGCCATCGCGTTCAGGCTCAGCGACTGGTGGCAAACATCCACAGCGCTCTGGTGCAAATCCAGGTGGGAAAAGCTCAGGTGGAAAAAACTCACCACGCGCAGGTGGCAGAAACCAACCTTCACGAGCTCGCTAAAGCCAATAAAAAGAGGCGTCTGTGATCACAAAGCGCCTCTAAGTGTTCAAAAGCCAAGGTCTCGACCTTGGCTTTTTGTATGTTGATGTCACGCCTTAAACGCTAGCGGTTCTGCTGGCTTCAACGACGTTTACCAGATCTTTTAGTGACACGGGTTTAGAGAACAAATACCCCTGTAGACGGTCACAACCCAGTTGATGTAAGCGGATTTGCTGGTCAACCGTCTCGACCCCTTCCGCCACCACAATAATTCGGTTGGAATGACCAATCGCCACGATGGTCTTGACCAAACTTTCACTCTGCGATCGACTGAGCATATTGCTGACAAACGAGCGATCAATCTTAATTTCACTGATGGGTAGCGCATTCAAATAACTGAGCGATGAGAAACCGGTACCAAAGTCATCCAACGAGATATGGAAGCCGAGTTGGCGTAGCTCTTCCATGATAGGTTTAACCTCTTCCAACTCTTCGATAAACACGTTTTCAGTAATCTCTAAGGTGATCAAGCAGCAATCAATATCCAACTCGCGAGTTACGCAATACACACCATTAACAAAACCTTTTTGCAGTAATTGTTTCGGGGAGATATTGATCGAAACGGGCATGGTTCGCCCCGTGGTTTGCGCTAACCACTTCATGTCCGAACACGCTTTGCGCAGCACAAAATCACCAATCGCGAAGATCTGCCCAGAGATTTCGGCGATCTGTATGAATTTCATCGGAGACACCGCACCGAGGTAGCCATTGGTCCATCGACACAGCGCCTCAACGCCTTCAATCTGACCGGTTCTTGGGTTCACTTGCGGCTGGTAATACACCTCTAGCTCATCGCGTTCGATAGCGTATTTCAGCTCATCTTCCAAAAGGAAATCGTATTGGACCTGCTCGTTAATGCTCTGATCATAGAACATCACTTGCCCTTTGTGCTGAGCTTTCGAACGGAACAACACAATGTCTGCATTGGCAATTAATTGATCGGCGCTGTCACCATCTTGAGGATACATCGCCACACCAACGCTGCACGATGTTGACACCAAAGCGCCATGCAAAATGAAATGGTCGGTCAATGAACGTCGAACGCTTTCTGCCAGCATCTCGGCCTCTTCCTTACTGCTTAGCTCTGCAAAACAGAAGACAAACTCATCTCCGCCAAAACGGGCTACGCTGTCACCCGGTCGCAGCAGTTGGCTGAACTTCTCGCCCACTCTGAGCAGCAGCTCATCACCCACTTTGTGACCATGTTGATCATTCACCTTCTTAAAGTTATCCAAATCAACAAACATCACCGCCAGTTGCTTACCACTCACTCGGCAACGTTGAATGCCTGACACAATTTGTACTTCCAGCAAGGAGCGGTTTGGTAGTTTGGTGAGAGAATCGTGCTTCGCTTGGTAGGCCAACTGCTCTTGGCTCTGTTCCAGTTTTTTAAAATCGGTGCGAATGCGTTTTTGATATTGATTAAAACGACGGCCAATGTAGTGACTGACTGCCAGTGATAACGACGCCAAAACAAACGCCAATAACAGACAAAGCGTGAGAATTTTAAACAGCTCAGAGCGGTAGCGGTCACGCAAATCACGCCCTTGCTTATCAATGAATTTTTCGATCTCCGACAGATAAACCCCACCACCGATCACCCAACCCCATTCCGGCAGCTTTTTGACGTAACTGATTTTCTCTCCGCTGGTCACGGCTTTCGGCACATAGGCACTTTCATAACGAACAAACGCGGCGTTTTCATCTCCGGTCTTCTCTAGCGCTTCAAGGAAAAGCTGCAATAAGTACGGTTGATTCACACTCAGCTTGCTACGGTCAATATGAGCGATGGTCTCACCTTCCATATTCAACACAAAAATGTAGCCGTTGCTATCAAAGCGAAACTCCGAGAGCCACTTCAGCATCCGTTTTTGGATATACGCTTCCACATCAACCGTGTATTCCCCGGTACCAATAAACCAATCGTAAGGGGCAAAGTGTTTGGCATAGCCAATTTTCTCAAACTCTTGCGTGCCAAAGCCCGGTTTTTGAAACCACCAGCGAGAAAACGCGCCCCCATCAGTGGAACTGCGAATGTTGCGCACAATATCTCGGGCAATATAGCCGCCTTGTGTGTCTTGCAATTCCCATGTGGAGGTTTGTTCTAGATCTGGACGAAGAGGATGCATGACCGTTGTGCCATCCATCTTGTAGATAAAATAATAGCCGCGCCCATCGTTGAATCGAACATCACGCAGTGCTTCCATCACCAGTTGAGTCACTTCCTTCTCTGAAAGATGTTGATTGGCTTTGTATATACTTTCGATGATTTGATAAGCTTCTAAGGTGCGGGCTTTTACTGAGGCTTTAAGAACATGAATCGTTTGGCCGCGCTCATACTCTAACTGCTGATAAACACTTTCAACTTGTCGTGCAACATTGGCTTTTTGATTGTCGGTGAAATCGCTGCGCAGTGTTTCAATCAATTGCGTAGTGCGGCTTTTATTGCCATTGACGATCACCGCCACCAAGATCAACATAAAGCCTGTAATGATGCACAACGGAATTATACGAATTAGCCGTAGAATGTTTTGATCTGAACTCGAATGCACGTTTTCTAAAGCTCCAGCCTTGACGTAGTATTTTTAAGAACTGAAGTATCGCTAGCTGTTGCGTCTTAGTGTTGAGACTTTTTCTCTCAACGCTTAAAATCGCAGCGACACGACCTTCCAATTTATCATTTATATTTATTTTCTTTTAAGTCAATAACATCACACGTAATGAAACTCGATAACAGCCCCATTACTCAACATTGTTACGCCGGTCATACCTTTTACCTAAAACGTGACGACTTGTTGCATTCCCACTTTAGCGGGAATAAGGCAAGAAAATTCATGAGCTTATTGAACGCCAATTTGCCCAATATCACCACTCTGATCAGTTATGGCTCCGCGCAAGCAAACTCTCTCTTTTCTTTGGCCGCGTTGGCACGCATCAAAGGTTGGAAACTCGAGTTTTATGTCGACCACTTACCAGAATGGCTACGCTCACGCCCACAGGGTAACTATCGTGGTGCATTAGAGCTCGGCGTGGAGATCATCGAGGTTTCTCAGCACGCCCCCGGCATGCATCCTCAGCAATACATCGAACAAGTAAGACAACCATCAGATGCCTGCTATGTCGTTCCAGAAGGTGGGCGCTTTGAACTGGCAGAAGAAGGCATCAAACAGCTGGCTTTGGAACTGCTGACTTGGTCACGCTTTGAACCGTCGAAACAATTTGTCGTCGCGCTCCCGTCAGGAACCGGCACCACCGCACTTTATCTGCACAAATACCTTAAACCTCATGGCATTGATGTTTTGACCTGTGCGTGTGTTGGAGGCGACAGCTACCTCACCAGCCAATTTGAGCAATTAGGCGAAACAGACCATCCCCAGATCCTTACCCCACCCAACAAGCACCATTTCGGCAAGCTGTATAAAGAGGACTACCAAACCTGGTTGTCGCTACTCAATCACACCGATATTGAGTTTGACCTCCTATACGACCCGCTCATGTGGCGCTGCTTGCTATCTTGGTTAGAGGAGAATAAAGATAAAACGCTGCTGTATATTCACCAAGGAGGCTTGTTAGGAAATGAGTCAATGCTGCCAAGATATCAGCGAAAATTCCCATTGGAAGAGAATTTACTCTCCGTTATCGATAAATAACTCACGAATGTTACAAAATAACGCTGTATACTTTACAGTAACTTAACCGCATTTATGGGTAGATCTGTTGGCCAAAATAATCCTATCGCAGTGGTTCCCTGGACTCGTCCAACTAAAACACTATCAAAAAGAGTGGCTCGCCGATGACGTTCGCGCCGCCTTTTCTGTGGTGGCCGTCGCGCTGCCTGTTGCTATTGCCTACGCCCAATTAACGGGGGTATCTGCGATTGTCGGTCTCTATTCGTGTGTATTGCCAATGTTGGTTTACGCCTTAATGGGTACATCAAGACAATTGATCGTCGGGCCTGACGCCGCAACCTGTGCGGTGATTGCTGCCGTGGTAACCCCGCTTGCCGCCGGTGACGCGACCAAACACTGGCAACTGGTGATGACCATGACCGCGATGACCGGAATGTGGTGCGTACTGGCAAGCCGTTTGAAATTGGGCATTTTGGCGGACTTTCTTTCGCGTCCGATCCTCTTGGGGCTACTCAATGGTGTGGCACTCACCATCATCGTTGGCCAGTTTGCCAAGGTGGTAGGCTGGAAATATGAGCAGCGCTATCTACTCGAGCGTTTATGGGAAGCCCCACAACGATTGGCAGATTTGCACTGGCCGACACTTGCGCTCAGCGTAGCCACTGTGGCTGTCTATCTGGTCACCAAGCGATTTCGTCCTAGTTGGCCTGCGGCGATGTTTGCGATCCTCATCACCACCTCCTCCGTTTGGCTTTTGCGTTTGCAAGAAGCCGGGGTGTCGGTTGTTGGGCTGACACAAGGCGGGTTTCCTAACTTTCAAACGCCCGAATTTGAACTGGGCGTCACCCGTGAACTGGTGGTACCAGCGCTCAACTTGGCCATGGTGAGCTTTGTCAGTATGATGCTCACCGCTCGCAGCTTCGCGGCCAAAAATGGCTACGATATTGATGCCGACAAAGAGTTCCGTGCTTTAGGGTTTGCCAATATTGCCTCAGCCTTTTCACAGGGGTTTGCCATCAGCGGCGCCGATTCCCGCACGGCAGTCAACGATGCCAACGGAGGAAAATCCCAACTGGTATCCATTATTGCTGCCATCACCATTGCGGTGATCGCCGTGTTTATCTACCAGCCATTGCAGTTTATTCCTATCGCCTCACTGGGCGTGGTCTTGATTATCGCCTCGCTGTCGCTGCTTGATCTTAAAGGCATTTGGATCTTACGGAAACGTGACAAAGACGCCTTCTATCTCGCCTCCATCACTTTTGTTTCTGTGCTGGTGATTGGCGTAATACCGGGTATCACCTTGGCGGTGTTGTTGGGGCTGTTCCAGTTCTTGCGCATCGTTATGCGCCCAAGCGATCAATTGCTTGGTTTGGATGAAGAAGGCACTATTCGCACCGTCGACGGCACAGGTAAAGCCACTCCGATCCCAGGCATGGTGATCTACCGTTTTAACTCGCCACTTACCTACTTCAACGCACCGTATTTCAAGCGCCGCTTACTTGAACACGCAGAACACACCAAAGACGTGGGTTGTGTGGTGGTGGATGCCGTTTCTAGCTTCACTCACCTAGATTTAAGTGTGATGGCAACACTCGCGGATGTGCATGAGACGCTGAAAAAACGGGGAATTCGCTTGATTCTAGCCGGCCGTAAACGACGCCTTCGTCAGTGGTGCGAATTGACGGGCATCAGCACCAGTGAAGGTGGCATTTTGCTGCGCGCGGATATGTATCTCGCCATCAAACTCAGTGGCTGTTACCTCAGCGCCGTGGGTGAAGGTCAAGTCCCCACCGTGCAAAAAGAGCCCGATTTGGAAGAGCCGCCAAAAGCGATTCCCGAAGTGGCATGAAGAGCCTTTTCGTCTCTTTTCTATTTCCCGAATGCCGTTTATTCAGTAGGGCTCGTGTGAGCTTGTGCTTGCTGAAGCGCTAACCATTTAGCCGGTGTGATATCAAAACATCGGCTAAATGCGCGAGTAAAAGCAACACTGCCACTGTAGCCCACCTCCAGCGCGACCGACTTTATCGCTTGCCCTGAAAGCAACAACTGTTGCGCTTTGAGTAAACGAACTTCCGTCAGGTAGGTTAGCGGGGGTTGTCCTAACGTCTGCTGGAAAACGGCCGCAAAACGGGCGCGCGACATGCCCGCCTCTCGCGCAAGGCTCTCTATCGTCCATGGGTGATCCATTTGGTTATGCATCACCTCAAGTGATGATGCCAATCTTGGATGAGCCAATGCCGCCAATACCCCTGCCTGACAAATGTTTTCTGCCACCAAATGGCGGATCAGCAAAATCAACAGCAGATCCAACAAATGCGCGATACTGGCGACGTAACCGTAGCGCTGTGAAAACGCCTCGTCAAACAGCAAGCTCAGCACGGATTCAAGATGCGTCAATTCACTTAACGGAATCACCACTACTTCGGGCATTGCTCTCAATAAAGGGGAATCTTGAAAGCTTACTGTTGCACACACCAGATCGCAGCCTTGTAACGTGCGTGACTGAATAGAATGCCTGCGTCCCTTTGGGTAGAAAATGAGTGTCGGTTCAGTTAACACATGTTTTCGCCCGTGCGACTCATACACATTCAGCTCTCCACTTTTCAATAAGTGCAATTGGCCGCCTTGCCCGTGGCTTGCGCTTTCCGAGCTGCCACAAAGATTGCCACTAAAAAACAAGTTCGCTTTAGGTGCGGCGTGTTGAACGAGTGCCGATAGTGCATCCATAAAAAGACTCTTGGTATATCCAATAAGACTTTTAGTGATAAATCGTCTTACTTCTTATGTCAATATCTCTTCAACAAATCAGCACACACAAAAAGGAAAAGCATTATGTCTCGTATCCAAAAACTCGTTAACCCACAAGGCGCAGCCGAAATCACACTATCAGCGATCGAAAAGAAACTCGGTATGGTACCAAACCTCTACGCCACCATTGCTCACTCACCAACAGTATTGAACTCAATTCTGGCGTTTGGTGATTCACTGGGCAAAGGCAAATTGACCGCCCGCCAACGTGAATTAGTTGCTTTAGCCGTCGGTCAAGCCAATGCTTGTCAATACTGCCTATCCGCTCACACGCTGATTGCGTCAAGCACGGGTTTAACCAAAGAAGAAATCGTGGCAGCACGTAAAGTAGAAGCCGATAACGGCGTTGATCAAGCGATTGTTGAGTTTGCAGCACTGGCGGTGACACAACGCGGCGTGATCTCAAATGAGCAGTTAGCCGGTTTACAAGCGAAGGGGCTCGATAACGAACTGTTGTTTGAAGTATTGGCGCAAGTCGCACTGAACACCTTTACCAACTACGCAAACCACATTGCGGAGACAGACATCGATTTCCCGGTGGTCTCGTTGGACGTTTAATCTGGTAAGCCTCAGATACGCTCCCTCAACTTCGGTTGGGGGAGTTGTTTATTGGGCAAAAGCAGCACTCAACCATAGACTTCGGGGGAAAGCTATTTGAACCATCAGGAGCAGTGAAGAGTGCTGCGTTTATTCTTGCGGAGTTAGTGTTTATCCTTACTTGACTGCTCTGGTTCTGAACGGGCAAACATCAACTCCATTAAGGCCAGCAGTGCCAAACGCTCAATACGACTATGACTCTGTTGTAACCTTTGCTGGTAATACTCCGCCATGGGGTACTTTTCCGTTTTCTGAGTTAGGTACATACATCGCCCTCCTGCGTTGTCTCTACCCTTTCATTCTGCCTTGCAAAGATGATGAGAAAAACTGAGCAATGCGTTGTCGTTCGCTCCGCTTTATCATTTTTTCTTGCCCCGCCACGCGCTCAACGGCTTCAAAACCCGCAAAAGAGGAACAAACCGAGCGGAAGGTTTTCACCATTAGCCATACCAATATTCATTACAATGGTCACTCTCCATGATGCTCACCGAGGTATGTGTGTCCGATCTCAACTTACTGCGTTATTACGCGCGACTGACCCCATTAGGTGTGGGCGATGAAATAAAAACCACCCTATCAGAGCTGGCTGATCGTCTTTTTACCAGCACTCGTCATGCGCGTAATCTTTTGGTAAAGCTGCACCAAGTGGGCTGGCTGAGTTGGACGCCCAAACCAGGACGTCATCATCGTTCATCGCTGGTATTGAATTTTGAGCTCATTGCGTTGAAAGAAGAGCTGGCGGCAAAACGGGTTCGCATCGGAAAGTACGAAAAAGCCCTCGCTATTCTTGATAATGATGACATTGCCTTCGCCAAGTTATTGAAACGTACATCAGGCGCGACACTGCAAGAAGGCCGGCTGCACATTCAGCTCACTTACAAACGTATGTTTGAGCCATTGCTGCCCCATCTTCCACAGCGCAGCAGCGAGCGTTTCTTAATTCGCCAGATCTATTGTTGTTTGGTGTCCGTTGATACCCATGGCCAAATTCAACCAGAACTGGCGCACCATTGGCACTATGATGCGAGTTTGTTGCAATGGACTTTCCATCTGCGGCCTGGGTTGACGTTTCACAACGGCGCCGCTATTGATGCTGCGAGCATTGTGAGTTTATTTGCCAAACTGTCCCGCTTGCCGAGCCATCAACAAGAGCTGGCTCATGTTGTCGACATCAAAGCGCCAACCCCTTTTAAGGTGGTGTTCTCCCTTGATCGACCCGATCTTGGTTTTGCAGGGCTTATTACAGGCGTGAAATACGCGATACAGCCTGTTAGCCAACTCAACAACGTTGCTGGCCTTCGCGAGCGTCGCATACCCGTTGTGGGCAGTGGCGCCTTTGAAGTAACGGAGCACAATGAGAATAAGCTCTGCTTAAAAGCGTTTAATCAGTTTTATGCGTGCCGCGCATTGACGGAAAAAGTGACCATCTGGCGGGTAGATGAAGAGCGCTTAAGCGCGACGTTGATTGAAACCAACCATCCAGAATCGCCACCAATGCCCTGCCGTTTCAGCGTCACAAAGAATACCAAACAACGACAGCACCATGATTCCGAACAACAACATAGCCGAGTAGAAGATGGATGTTTGATGCTGCTTTTTAATCAGCGAGCTCCCCAGCCTCTTGATTATGCTCAGCGCCACTACTTGATGCAGATGCTCAGCCCGTCTGCCATTGAGGAGGAGATCCGACTTCACAACAATATGTTTGGCGTTGTCCACGCCGCCAATTTGCTGCCACATTGGCGTGCTGTACTCAAAACACCGGCCAGCGTCGTTTCGTTGCCTCGGCGAATCACGCTCGCGGTGTACAATTACACTGCGTTGAACATTTGTGCGAATGCCATTGCTAGGCTGCTAGCCAAGATTGGCATTGAAGTGGCTATTCGTTGCTATACCTATCAAGAATTGCATCAACGCAGTTTAGATCAGCAATGGGATGAAGATTTAGTGCTCACCAGTCTTAATCTGGACGACAATCGACACCCTTCGGCCTTTGCCATGCTGTTTAGTAATCCGATTCTTCATGCCTGCATGACTGAAAACGATAAAACTTGGTTGCTCAATCAGTTAACTCTGCTGAGAGAGCAGGTACCACTGCACGAGTATCTGCAACAGTTAGAGCCGATTGCATCACTGCTCATTAGTGAGTGTTGGCTTACTCCTTTGTTTCATCATCGTCAGACCCTACGCTTTCACGGGGTGCTTCATGACGTTGCACTCACCAACTGGGGTTGGCCAGATATTCGCAATGTGTGGTCTGCGGACTAGAGATTTCCGTGTTCTAAAGGGTTTTCCTGCTTGTCTCTTTCGTCTTTTGCTTGTCATCCTCGCGCAGGCGGGGATCCATCCTAAAGCGTTCACTGCGAGTTGATGGTACGACTGCATTCACCTTGCTCTCTCTGCATTTGGAATGTTTTCCGCTGTGAGTACTTATCCCAACGCACTGCTCGGTGCGCGCGGGTAAATGGATTCCCGCGTTCGCGAGAATGACGGCAATGGTCGGTGTGGCTCTATAATGGAAACGAATTTGAACGCTGTTCGCGTCTGTCTTGCGGCAGCTTTCTGGAGACAAAAGTATTCAACTCCCTCCCAAACATTCTCTTGTTTGCTTGTCTCTTTCGTCTTTTGCTTGTCATCCTCGCGCAGGCGGGGATCCATCCTAAAGCGTTCGCGAGATTGACGGAGGGGCACTGACTCGGCGGTTTTATCGATATTTTTATAAGGCTTTCTCAATGTAATAAGGCCCCTTTCGGAGCCTTACTTCATAGCCTAGTTTTAGCGTTTACCCTCGGATAAGATCGCCTTGAATAGACACATTTAACGGACGAATACGACGAATACTCACCTTTTGCTTTTTCTTCAACTGAATATGGCAAAGCTCTAATATCAAACCAAAAGCCATCGCGAAGTAGACATAGCCTTTATTCACGTGAATAGCGAAGCCTTCGGCCATGAGCAATCCTCCCAATAGGATCAAGAAAAGCAACGCCAAGGTTTTGAAACCTGGGTACTTAGTCACCACATGGTTGATTTTTTCCGCCGTTAGCACCATCACCACTGCCGAGGCTAAAATGGCGGCTACCATGATAGGCACTTCATTGGTTAGGCCAACCGCCGTGATAACTGAGTCCATCGAGAAAACAGCATCCACCGCGACAATCTGTAGCAATACCACAGCCAAACCCGTTCTGACATGGGTGGAATGTGCATGCTCATGCTCATGCTGCGTTAACCAAGACCACAACTCTTTGGCACTTTTAGCCAGTAAGAATGCGCCACCAGCAATCATGATCACATCACGGCCAGTGAATTCGATACCTTGAAATGACAAGATCGGCTGCGTTAGAGACATCACCCAAGAGATCGAAAAAACCAACACTATGCGTGCAAGTACAGCAAGAGTGATACCCATATTGCGGGCGAATTTTCGTTGTTCTACTGGTAAGCGTTCACATAAAACAGAAATAAATACGACGTTGTCAACGCCAAGTACAATTTCCAACGCAAAGAGAGTGGCAAAAATAACCCACGTTTCGGGTTGCAGGAAAAGTTCTAACATAGGGGAAACTCCACTTTAGTGGAATTCAGAGGGGTGTTTCGTCGACTGGGGTCGTCCATTAAAAAAATAAACCTTTATTGCTTAGGGACGAGTAGTTAATCAGTAACAACCAACCTTGGCAATGGGGCCAGTTGTAACAAAGCGTAACACGAAAAAAAACAATCAAAGCAGTGCCGCTCAATAAGAATGGCACTGCTTCACACACCCCATCAGTTGGCCGTTATTGCACTAGCTCATTCCCAGATGTGTTACCAGCAAAGAAAGCCTCGACATTGTTAAGCGTCACCGACGCAATATTGTTCAACGCTTCATGTGTTAAAAAGGCCTGATGGCCAGTAAACAAAACGTTGTGGCACGCAGACAAACGGCGGAACACGTCATCGACAATCACATCATTCGATTTGTCTTGGAAAAATAGATCTTTCTCGTTGTCATAAACATCAAGGCCCAACGCGCCTATTTTGCCTTTTTTCAGCGCTTCAATGGCCGCTGCTGAATCAAGCAGTTCACCGCGGCTCGTGTTGATGATCATTACGCCACCTTTCATCTGTTCAAACGAGTGTTCATTGAGCAAATGGAAGTTTTCTTTGCTCATCGGACAATGCAGCGAAATCACATCGGCACTTTGGTAAATCTCTTGGAGAGTGGTGTAGCGCGCGCCCATTTCGATGGCCAGTGGATTTTCATAAGGATCGTAGCAAAGAATGTCCATCCCCAATCCTTTTAGAATCCGCATCGTCGCTAGGCCGATTTTCCCGGTGCCAATAACTCCAACGGTCTTGCCGTAGAAATTAAAGCCAACTAACCCCTCAAGTGAGAAGTTGGCATCGCGAGTTCGCTGATAGGCTTTATGCAAGCGACGATTCAAACACATCATCATACCAACCGCGTGTTCCGCTACCGCCTCCGGAGAGTACGCTGGCACTCGCACCACTTGCAAACCCAGTTCTTTGGCCGCACGCAGATCGACTTTATCAAACCCGGCACAGCGCATCGCAATCAGCTTTGTGCCACCAAGCGCTAACTGCTCAAGAACAGGGGCAGAGAGATCGTCATTGACGAAAGCACAGACCACATCACAACCTTGAGCCATTTTGCTGGTTTTTAGCCGCAAGCGAAAATCATGGTAGTGAAACTCATACTCTTTGTTGCCATTCACTTTATTAAACGAGGCTTCGTCATAAGATTTCGCGCTAAAAAAAGCTATCTTGATCATGGTGTTCTCCTTCGTCGGCCAGTTCTCTCGCACTTGCCTTTTTATTACTGCTTACAGCAAACATTGAGCTATTTGCTTTGTTATTACCAACCCTGTTTTACCTATTGATTTTTGAGCCATTTCTGACTACAAACCGAACAAAAATTGAATAATATAGTTTGATAAAACATTGGTTTAACGCCAACTATACTCCTTTCATCGGCAAAAAAAACGCTGTAAAAATTGTGCTTAAAGAGGGGGAAATTTGATTGGCTAGTCATGGCAACGATTGACATATCAAGTGCAAGACATGTCAGCGGTCGCTAATATCACTCATCTACAGACAGAAATACAAAACATGAGTGAAACTTCGCAACTGTATCTATGACATGCTCTTGCATCGCCAAACTTACTATTACAATAGTTTTCACCTATTAACCTAATCACAACAAGCAATTGGAAATCCCCCTTCTCCCTCTGCGAAAATGTCGCGCGAGGCCACAATGTCCAGGCACTGACTTTATCAATGTTGGTGATCGTTCACCGTTTCATTCTTTGTTTGTCATTTTTGCCCGAAAAAAGCGGTCTCACTCTTTCCACAAAAACTAAAAAATAAGCGTTGATGGCGATATTGCCTCAACGGTTACGTTTGCTATCAGGAGTATGGAATGCAATACCTTGCACAGTTAAAAGTAAGGACGCGTTTGGCGCTCGGTTTTGGTACGTTAGTGGCACTTATGGCGTTACTGACCATCGTCGGTATTCAAAAAGTTAACTTTATCGACAAAAGCCTTGCTGAGGTGACGGACATTAACTCGGTAAAACAACGATACGCGATCAACTTTCGCGGCAGTGTCCATGATCGAGCGATCGCGATTCGCGATGTTTCAATGGCCCGAACCTCACAAGAGCTTGCTCGTTTTGAAGATGAAATCCGTCGATTAGAAAAATTCTATCAACAATCAGAACAAAACATACAAAGCATGATGGCTGATGGCATTCCCTTTTCAGCGCAAGAGCAAGCTATTTTACAGCGCATTGATGATATACAAGCAAAAACGCTGCCTCTTGTGAGAGAAGTGATTGCGAAGAAAAAGAGCGGCGAAGACGTTACCCCTTTGCTACTTGAACAAGTTCGTCCAAGCTTTGCCAACTGGTTAAAAGTGATCAATGAGTTTATTGATTATCAAGAGTCGCTCAACCAACAACTGACGCCCATCGCTCGTGCGGAGGCCAACGGATTTCAGAGCTTAATGCTGGTGTTAAGTGGTATCGCCGTGCTGATTTCGGCAATGGTTGGTTTCATTATTGAGCGCAGTTTTCGACTTTCCTTGGGAAGTGAACCCTATGTGGCCCAACATGCGATTCAGTTGATGGCCAATGGCGAGTTAACTCAACAACATCAGAGCAGTGATAAAGGCAGTATTCTGCACTCACTTTCGTTGATGTCCGATAAACTCAGCTCTATCGTGCACAATATCCGAAACGCATCAGAGCAACTGGCTATGCAAGTGGAAGCCGTTTCAAGCGGTTCTAGTTCAGTCTTTGACTCCGCTCAGCAACAAGCGTCGCTGACACAAAACATGGCCACGAAATTAGAAAGCATGCATGCCAGAATTGACGACATTGCCAAAGTGGTGAGCCTTACTGAGCAAAACTCAGTCAATACCTCTGATAATGCTCGTGATGGCCGTGTGCTTGTGGCGGCAGTGGCGGAGCAAATGCTGTCTGTGACCGCCGCCGTCAATGAAACGGTTGCTCAGGTCAAACAGCTAGAGGCCAAAACGCGCGATATTGGCGGAATCGTCAATATGATCAGCAGTATCTCAGAGCAAACCAACTTGCTCGCGCTGAATGCTGCGATAGAAGCGGCGCGAGCGGGTGAATCTGGACGCGGCTTTGCCGTCGTAGCCGATGAAGTGCGAAGCCTAGCCAAACGTACAGGTGAAGCAACAACGCAGATCGAGGCGATGCTCAAAGAAGTGCAAGCTCAAACCGTTGCCAGTGTGACTGCAATGGAAAACACGCAGCCTAAGGTAGAGAGTTGTCAGAAAAACACCGCACAAGCGAGCCAACTGCTGGTGAGCATTGAGCAGCAGTCTCAAGATTCTCTCAATCGAGTGCGTGAGGTTGTCATCGCAACGGATGAACAAGTGGAAGTGGTCCGTGAGCTTGTCGTGGCCATGGAACAGATATCCTGCATGTCGAAGGAGTCTATTCGATCAATGGAGAATAACCAGGTGGCCAGCCAGAATTTGAACGCGCTTTCTGATCATCTCAAACAAGAAGTTGCCTTCTTTAAAGTGTAACGGTCAACGAATACTTGGCCGATAAAATGTAAAAACTCAATCTGTCACCAGGTTGAGTTTTTAAAGCACTAGGCGTTGTTTCACTTAAGGAGAAAGGCGCCTCAGCCAAACCACTTATTGTTAAATATTGATACTCTGCCTTCCTATGGTGCGAGCAAAACCGCCGACTCGTACCTTAGTGATGCCTTGCTTGTCCGACTCTGTGGAAGCGGTGATCCTAGAAATGCAGTGCATCGCCCGGCCTTGTTCAAAGACAAAATGATGAGTATCAGCAGAACGAAGATGCTTGGTTAAATAGCAGGCTAATGCCCCACTGGCACTGCCCGTTGCAGATTCCTCAGCAATGCCAAACAAAGGAGCGAAATTGCGACAACTTGCGGTCATATCTGCGTTTTGTTCATACAGTTCAAATGCATGAATACCAACGACCTCATGCTCTTTGCAAAAGTGGCGGGTTAATTCTTCATTGATTTCAATGCTGTCTAAGTAGCCATTGGGCAGTGGTACAATAATGTCTGGCAACCCCGTTGACACCACCTCCACGGGCAGTTGAGTGCTTCTAATAACCTCTGGTGCAATGCCAATTAACGTGGATATCGCTTCATAGCTGAGCTCTCCGCGGTATTCTGGCAATGCTTGTTCCATCGTAATTTGACCATTAGTTTCTATGGTAACGCCGAGCAGCCCCGCCTTAGTTCGTTGAACATATCGCCCTGCATTGACGATGTTTTCTTGATATAAAACGGAGAAGACCGCCAAGGTGGCATGCCCGCAGAAGTCCACTTCATCGGTCACCGTAAAAAATGAGACTTCAAAATCCACTTCATCGTCTCGAGAAACGAATGCGGTTTCAGAATACCCAACCGCTTGCGCAATTTTTAATTTCTCTTCATTTGACAAAGCCTCTGCATGCAGCACAACACCTGCAGGATTTCCTCCCGTTCCATCTTTTGTAAAAGAACTCACTAAAAACGCTTCGATAGCCTTCAACAGCTTCTCTCCCTATACCTATTCTCATGGCCTGAATGAGTTTGCGCTTTGCGTTACACCAAAAGCGCTTCAAAACTCTCGATACAAGCAACCGCGCCACTCAAATCATTTTTGCCATTAAATTCATGCCTGATGGCCACCACGTTACAACCGCTCGCTCGGCCAGCCAAGACGCCAGCATGAGAATCTTCAAATATAATTGCCTGTTCTGGCGTCACACCCAGTTTTGACAACGCCAGATTAAAGGCTTCTGGATCGGGTTTGTGTTTTGTGACGTGTTCTTGTGTGATCACAACCTTAAACGCCTCCTTCAGCTCTAGCGCATTCAGTATGTTTTCCACCATCCACGTCGCTGCTGAACTGACCACGGCACACTGTTTTCCACTCGCATTCAAATGTTCAATGTACGCTTTCGCGCCGCGATTCAACTCGAGGTTTTCCGACAGCAATCTCTCGTAGTGAGCCCGAAAGTGTGTATTGAACTCGGCGAGCTCAGGGGAAATATTCGCGTGTTTGAAAAAATGGCCAGTGACCACAGGCCAGCTCTCTCCCATCACCTCTTTATAGATATTAAAATCCACCACTGAGCCGTAATCTTGGCAAGCTAGGGCCAACGCTTGCCCTTTCAATGGTTCCGAATTCACTAAGGTGCCATCCATATCAAACAGGTAAACTTGAAACTCTTGCAAAACTTTTTCCCTTTTGTTTCGTTTATTCTTTTGTGGTTCTAGATAGCCAAAAATCACTTAATCACACGACTCTTGAACGATCTTGACCCATTTTGAACGCCACGCTTGCGCTGGCATTGGCTCAGGCCAAAATTCCTTTTGCTTGCAGATAAGCCCATTTTCAACCGTATGAAAAGTGATGGCTCGCGCTTTTTGAACGCCATCGGTAATCACAACGTCTGTCACAACCGTAGCCCCTTCACAAACAACGGAATGAATGTCGAATGTCCAAACACCATTGGCCGGGTAATCGGTGTTAATCGCGATAAAATTCTCTCTGCCAACAATTAGCTCACCAGATTGCGGCCAAAAGCCCTCAAAGTCCAAACTTAACCATTCACTGGCTTTGGCAAAATCATTACTTTTCATCGCCTGCCAATAGGCTAAAACGACCTCTTTTGCTTCCATTGTTTTCTTCACTCCATGAATTGATAAAAATGAGTGATGCAGATTCAGAGCGGCTAGCCGCATCACGAAAAGGGCAAGCCCAAATGGCAAAGTGTTATTACGACACCACCACTAATTGAGGCCAGCGGGACACCCATCCTTTTGAAATAACGCGGTGTTCAAACGTTGCCAAACAACGCTTTGGATTGTGCGTGATATGCCCACGAAATAGAGATTCAAGCCCAAATGCCGACACACATTCATAGTGATCTGCCGCCACTTGCCGAACGGCCACCGCCGTTTCTTTCTCTGGCCAATAACGCATGGCATCTACCGCGCTTTGATAAGGCTCATCACCGTTACGAAGATGCATTTTGGCTTGATTGCGAACCTGCCAATTGAACTGCGGCATACGCGCTTTTAAATGCGCTTCATATTGCAAATAAGCATCGGGGTTTGACTCTATGGGATCAAAGTAGATCACATCAACGTCATTCAAGGGAGTGACGAAACCGTGTAATGAATCCCAAACCAAATTTCGCACAAAACCTGCAGCAATATAGCACTGAGGCAATGACAACTCGGCGACCTGGCCTAACGCCTCTGTTCTCATTCGGTCTTCTTTGATGAGAGCGATGAGCTCATCCATTTTCGGACACACGTTGTTTACTGTGCCAAAACATGTTCAACAAACGCTGATTTTTTCAGACGATATTCGTCTTGAGACCAACCAGTACAAGACATTTTCAGCGCATTGTATTGTTGAACCAACTCAGGGTTTGCACGCAGCTTATCTCGAAACGCCAAAAAGCACTCAAACTCAGAACCATTGGCAACCACTTGGAATGCCACATCATCATTGGCGGTGCTTTCCAACATGCATAGCTCAGGTGTTCTTAACGTATCTTGCTTTTCCTCAAAGCCCAAACCTTTGAGTGTTTTTACCGCGTTTTCTAAATCTTCGCTATCCACACCCACATAGATATCCAAGTCGCCTTTAGAAACCGCCAAAGGAATGGAAGACGCTCCCACATGCTCGACAACGGCATCAGGGAGTAGCGCTTCAATCTCACTTTTGTATTTTTCATAGCGTTGTTCACAAGAAGCCTGATACTCCTCTGCGCGATAAAACTTCATCTTTTCTCCCAAGGCATAGCGCCATACTAAAGATTAGGGTTTGAGGTTGTTTAAAATAAATTCCGCTCGCTCTCGAACGGAGACCATCGGCACTTCCAGCAAATCGTAACCAAACTGCGTGTAGGCACTCACCATTTCGCGATATGTAGCAACAGCTTCGTTAAAATCTTGCTTTCGCTCTCGATCATTTTTATAGATCGATTCCCATGGCGGGAAAATAAACACCTTACGCTCATAACTTAACTCACAACATTTCGTGGATAAAAGCGTCGTAATCGGTAAGTTTTCAAGCTTACTGTAGCCGTAGCAGTCAATAATGCTTCTATCATAAAAAGTCGTTACTGCGTGCCCAAAGTCGTCATAGTTTTTGATTTCTTCAGCCACCATTTGGTCGCGAAAGGCCACTTTGTCGAGCCAAGGTAAAGCACTACCTTGAGATTGCATTTGTGCTTGGATGACTTTTCGCCCCACTTCGGGTGCACTGGGATAACCTAAGTGATTGAGATACTCGATCACGGAGGTTTTGCCCGCCCCCGGCCCACCGGTAAACACAACACGATGATTCAAATGAACCTCCTTGGTGGCCATCTCTTTGTTGGAATGAAAGTGCGCGATTTACTTACAATCAACCCAATACCGAGCCAAGGCATTGGGAAACACCTTGCCCATAACAATGTTCTCAAACTTTCCACCGTTGGCTTCTATCACACCTCGCGACGCAAGGTTATCTTCATCAGCGGTGATTAATGCCCGCTCAATGCCAAGCTCTGCCGCTTTCGGTAATGCCAACTTAAGCATCAATTTACCATTCCCTTTTCCTCGATGTGAAGGCGCGATATCGTAGCCAATGTGGCCTGCTTCCATCGCAAGAAATTCATTATTGATGTTGTGACGAACTCGAATAGCACCAAGAACCGTTTTTTGAGCATCCACCAGCCAAAAGTGGCTGCATGGTACATAGCCTTCGCGTAGATTGACCCCCATTGCTTCATCATGCAACCGCTGAACATACGTTGAAAAATCCGTTTTGCCCTCAAGATAATAGTCCGCATTTTCACGATCATTCTGTGCAAAATCGTCGTAAAAATATGCAAAGGAAAGCTCAAACTCTGGTGAAGGGACAATTAATTCCATGTTGGTTGCTCCGTGATGGGATAATAAGAACGTGATCTGACATTAGTCGCCAACTCTTCTAACGCCATTGCTTCAATATCAGCGAATTCCGACCCCTTAGCTCACTATACCAAGCGATAGGAACCCGCCTCATTATGTGATGTGGCGTCTACAAGCGTTCAACTAAGCCAAACTTTTTGAAAAAGTCAGAAAGATCGAGAGTGGCTAAATCTTTAAACTCACCCGCATCATAGAAACGGCCTTTACACGTAGGGCAGCTTTCAAACCAAATGTGAGGCTGTTTAGGATCAACTAAGCGCAGTAACTGGTTGTTGGGACAAACCGGGCAATTGATACGGTCAATCACGTTAAATGCTTTGCCGATCTCTTCATCACCTGAATCGATAACATCGGCAAGAGGTTTCATCGCTTCAACTTCATAAGCGTCAATCCACAGCCCTTTACACTCCGTGCATCTTTCTACATCACCTAGCGGTGTTTGAAGCTGTTCAAAATCAGAACTGCATTTTGGACATTTCATCTTCGTTCCTTCTATTCTTTGTTTGTTCACTATTTTTCTGATACTGGGTTAAGAGGTGAAACGCACCAAAGCGGAACATTCTACAAATCTCTTTGACCACAGCATGTTATAGCCGCAGATTATACCATGTGTTATGAATCCTTTTTATAACCAAGAGAAATTTATTGCCGCAAGTTTATATCGAATAGTAATGAAGGCTTAAAAGCCGATAGAAAGATTGACTAGCACCACCTTAACAATCACTTGTCACTTTTAACGTGTACCCACAATTCAAAACGGCACCCTTGCGATAATTAGGCGTTCAACTTCGTTTCAGGCATATCAAACCCTGTAAGCTTGTTCAGTGCTGCCTCTGATAGATAGCGCATGATAGCCATACCGCTTTTTCAATTCTTGTTGGAGCCGTAGAGCTTCTGGCAATCCTTTCAACACGGCTTCCATTACTCCCCTCGAGAAGGGATTCTCTACAAATATCACAAAGTCCCCAAATGGTTACTTTAACAAACTTAAAATCACTTAATATCACCAAAATGGAACACTAACAGCACTCATTGACAACATCAACATAAGGTCCTAAATTAAGAACATTACGCGACAAAACACCAATAATGAAACCAAAATAGGACTTTATAGTGAAACATGTAACATCCGCAGCATTAGCAGAAGAGATCGGCGATAGGTTGAAGCAAGCTCGACTAAATCGAGACCTAACACAATCTGAAGTTGCAGAAATTGCTGGCATTGCCCGCAAAACGGTGTTGAATGCAGAAAAAGGAAAAGTGCAGCTCGATATCATGATTGCGATATTAATGGCCTTAGACCTTACAGAACAAATTGATCTCTTTATCCCTAAACAAGAAGTTTCTCCCTTACAGCTGGCAAAACTGCAAGGAAAGAAGAGGCAGAGAGCCTCTGGACAGCGCAGCAATAAAGATGTGGAGACACCAGAATGGTAATGGAAGTCATTACAATAACTTACCAAAGCGATCTCGTTGGCGCTGTGAGTTTTGACACTGAAAAGGGACTTGGATCATTTGAATATGATCCAGGCTTCGTAAAAAAGGGGGTCGAGCTGTCTCCAATCAAAATGCCATTATCGAATCGCATCTATCGCTTTCCCGAACTGGATTTCAATACCTTTAAAGGACTACCCGGTTTAATTGCTGACTCCTTACCAGATGATTTTGGTAACGCGGTTCTCAACGCATGGGTTGCAAGTCAGGGCCGTTCACCAAGTGACATTACCCCACTGCAACGCCTCCAATATACGGGAAAGCGAGGCATGGGCGCTCTTGAATATGCGCCAGCGACAAAGTTACGAAGTTTAAATGCTTCACAACAGGTAGAAATCCAATCGCTCGTTTCAATTGCACAAGAAATCTTAGATTCACGAGGTAATTTTGAAGTAGAGCTCAAACAAAATGGCCAAGACGATAGAGAAGCAATGATGTCTTTATTATCTGTTGGTATGAGTGCGGGGGGCGCAAGGCCGAAAGCCGTCTTGGCATTTAATGAAGATTTTACTCAAGTCCGCTCCGGCCAGACCAACGTGCCAAGTGGGTTTACTCATTATTTGATGAAGTTTGACGGTGTTAGTGAGCATAACAAAAATCAAGAAACCTTCGGTGACCCATTAGGTTATGGCGCAATGGAGTTTGTTTATCATTTAATGGCGAACAAATGCGGTGTCGATATGATGCCATGCCGCTTACTCCATGAAGGCAATCGACGGCACTTTATTACACAGCGGTTTGATCGAATTAAAAATAGCAAGGTACACGTACAAACGCTAAACGGCTTGGCCCACATTGATTATAAAAAGCCGGGGTCATTCTCTTACGCAGAGTTATTTGGCATTGCCAGACAATTGAAGCTTTCCGCTGTTGACGCTGAGCAGCTATTCAAACGCATGACGTTCAATATCATTGCTCGAAATCATGACGACCACTCAAAGAACTTTGCCTTTATGTTGAAAAAAGACAGGCTGAAAAAAGACAGATGGTCTCTCGCTCCCGCTTATGATTTAGCCTATAGCTATAAACCAGGTAGTAAATGGGTGAACAGCCATTGGATGAGCTTGAATGGCAAAAGAGATAACTTTACACGAAGTGATTTCTATAGCTTAGAGAAACTAAGCCCTATTTTTAACAAGAGAAAGATCGACGATATTATTGATACAACGATTGAGCACGTATCAACTTGGCGTCAGCTTGCTGAGGAATGGGATGTACCAAAAACACTAATAGATGAAATTCAAGAAAACTTGCGGCTCGATATTTAGTGAAGTGGCTGTATACAAAAAGGATGGTCTCTTATTTAAGGCCATCCGAACCAAATCCAGAGATTCATTGACCGGAAATCTGCTACTTTTGTCGACTGGATATGTTCACTGGCTTTGGTAAAGTTATTGCGTTTCATCACCTGCCAATGGGCCAATCTATAGGAAGAAGGAGTTTGTTGCACTAAATCTCATTCTAGACATGCAGTTTCACGATGTTGCCAAATCTTATGCAATTGTGACCTTACAAATATTGTACGTATTGATGCATTACGGTACTATATTTACCGAAATATCAACTAATTGAGCAAGCAGCTGAATGAACTGTCACTCCGCGCTAATGCCTACATAGAATGAAGAATGCTTACCGAAATACTCTCCAACTTTTCAGAAGATGAGCTATTAGATTTCCTACCTAGAAGCTCTATAAATTTTGCTCTTGAGCTTGATGATTCGGACAGTAACTTAGAAACAAAATCATTTAACAAAATGCATTTAGCAAGAGTTGTTGCAAGTGTTAAGCAAGTTGACTTTGTTTTTGACAGTTGTCTGCGAAACAAACTAATTGAACGCCTAAGTTCACAACAACTTGTCAAACTTTTCCCGAGTTTCGGTCTTCAACCAAAAGAGGTCACTCCTCGGCATTACGACGCCATAACGAGTTGGTCAGAAGAAAACCTTGAGGACTTCGCATCCGTAATAGGTTTAGCTGAACTCTACAAAAGCCAATTAGAACAAAAAACTGAGTTTGAAAGTATTTCATATCTCGAACCTGCTTATGGCCTTTATCCCTACCAACAAGACATCAGTCGACAAGTTTTCGAGAGTCTCAACAACAAGAAAGAGCGCGTTTTGATTCATCTCCCCACAGGGGCTGGCAAGACACGTACTGCGATGAACATTGCTTGCGAGCATTTAAGAGAGTCTCCTACCAATGTAGTTCTGTGGTTAGCGGATCGTGAGGAACTATGCTCTCAAGCATATGAGGAATTTTCTAAAGCCTGGAAATCTATTGGCAATCGTCCTACATCCTTGTACGGCTTTTATTCAAGCTCTAACGAAAGCTTAAGCGGAATCGACTCAGGGTTTGTTGTTGCTGGCTTACACAAGTTTTTAAGCTTACGGAAAAATGATTCAAGACAGTTGCAACTTCTATACAGAGAACTTGCAGAAAAGGTTACCTTGGTCATTTTTGACGAGGCACACAAGGCTGTAGCACCGAAGTTTCAAGAAGTCGTACAAGACTTTATCACTGCTAATACATTTCATGCCGACTTAATCGGTCTAACAGCCACTCCAGGGCGGAGTTATTCTGCTGAGGGCTTGTCTTTGGAAGATGAAAGGCTGGCGAAATTTTTCTACAACAACAAGATATCGATGAAGATTCCAGGTTATCTATCCCCTATAGATTACTTGGTAGAACAGGGCTATCTTGCTAAAGCGAACTTTAAGTCACTCAATTACGACCATTCAAAAATTGCAGCTTACGAACTGAGAGACGCGGGTGGTATTGAGACCATGACTACCTTAGCCAATAATCCAGAACGAAATCGCAAAATCATAGACACCATCGTTAGCGAGTGCCATCAAAACTCTCAAGTTATTGTATTTGCGTGCACGGTCGAGCACGGCATAAACCTCGCTACAGCACTTTCCTATAAAGGAATCAAAGCGGCTTCTATTGATAGCAAAAACGACACCTCTGAAACTAGAAGAGCAAAAATTGCTCAATATAAAAATGGGGAGTTACAAGTTCTTGTTAATTTTAATGTATTAACTGCGGGTTTTGATGCCCCTAAAACAAATGTCACAGTTATTGCTAAGCCTATGAACTCACTTGTGCAGTATCTGCAAATGGCAGGACGCGCAATGCGTGGTTACAAAAGCGGCGGTAACAAGGAGTGCAATATCTATACCGTTATGGATGACATCCCCGAATTTCAGAGTATCAGCCTCGCATTCGGCTATTGGAACGATATGTGGGCAGAGAAGGAAACAAAGTAATGAGTAACAGATTTTTAAGTGCTGAAACAGTCATTGAGTCTTTAAGAGACAACGGTTATAACAACACCGCTTATGCCCTAGCCGAGTTAATAGATAACAGTTTGCAGGCGACAGCGAGTCGTGTTGAAGTTGGTTTTATAGAAGAGCAATCTTCCACAAGAAGAAACTATTCAGTTTCCGAAATTTCTCTTTGGGATAATGGTATCGGCATGAGCCCCGAAACACTCCGAATTGCAATGCAGTTTGGAGGAGGAACTCATCGGAAAGATACAAAAGGCATGGGTAAATTTGGCATGGGTTTACCAAACTCTTCTATCTCCCAATGTCGGCGTGTCGAAGTCTGGAGTTGGCAAAACGGTAGCGAGCCCCATTACACCTATCTAGACGTAGATGAGATGAAGAGCGGCCAGTTAGAAGAGGTTCCACTTCCGGTCGCTAGTCCAATACCTTCAACATATGAAAAAGCATTTTTCACGAAAAGGCCAGAATCAGGAACACTGATTATCTGGTCAAAGCTCGATCGACTCAGCTGGAAAACGGGCAAGTCAATATATCGCCATTGTGAACACTTAGTGGGCAGAATGTACCGCAACTTCATCAGTGACGAGAATATCAAAATCGAAAGCATTACCTATAGAAAGTCAGGTGAAGATCGGCTTGATGTTTACGAACGTGAAACATTTAAAGCCAATGACCCAATGTATCTCAAAAAGAATACTTCTTTGCCTGAACTTCCAGGAAGTTATAAAGGCGAAGCTTTTTTTGAAAAAATGGACGAAGAGGTCATATCCGTTGAGTACATTGATGAAAACGGTGAACCAAAGCGAGATGATGTCACGATAACGACCTCAATGGTCAAAAAGAACATCGCCAACAGAATTCTCAAAGAAACCGTAGGGCGTCTAGGAGGAACTCCCTGGGGTAAGCACTGTGGTAAGAACGTGGGCGTATCCATTGTTCGTGCAAATAGAGAACTTGTGTTGAGAGATTCTTTCCTCACTTCAGCATTGAGAGAGAGCAAAGGTCGCTTTATCGGTATCGAAATATCTTTTCCACCAACATTGGACGCAGTCTTTGGTGTTACGAACAATAAGCAAGATGCAGTAAAACTGATCCCGTATGAGATAAAGAATCTATCCATTCAAGCGGGCTTCGACTCTGAACAAGAATACCTGCGTGATCTCGAAGAAAACTCAGACTCACTACTCCAAGTTCTCAAGGTCGTCAGTGCTATAAAGAAACATGTAACAGACTTGACTAAAAAATTAGAAACGATCAACGTTGAAGGTAAAGCAGTAAAAGGCGAACAGCCCAAAACTGCTTCAGAAGGCGCTGCTTCTAAAGCTACGCAAGGCTCTGCACATCGTGACAGCCATGGCCACAAGTCAAAAGATGAGCCTCCCAAAGAGTTAAACAAAAAAGACGTTATAGACCATCTGAAAGCAGCAGGTGGTATGACCGAGGAAGAAGCGGAAGAAAAAGCTGAGCGCCTTATCCTGACAGGCAACCGTTTCTTAATTGAAGATGTTGCACGTGATTCAGAAGCGTTCTTTGATGTATCAACGAGTAAGGGCCTTACCCTCGTGCTGTTCAATACAAACCATGTGTTTTACAAAAAGCTGGTAAGCAAACTTGGTCCTGATGAGCTTGAAGTCATGCAAACAACAATTGCAGGTTTCGCTCGGGTAATGAACGAAACTACCGATGACCGCCGCTTAGCATACTTAAACACAATAAGACGAGAATGGGGTCTGGTGATTAGCGAGTTCTTGGAAGAACCGTCAGATGACAGTATGGATGATTTCTAATGTCGAGCTTGATTTCTAATGCTGAACTTAAATCGGAGTTAGAAGCGATTCTTCCTAATTGCAATACCTTGACTGTTATCTCTGCGTTTATGACTCAACCAGCAACTCGCTGGTTGAGTTATCTAATTTCTGAGAACAAGCCAATAGTACAGTTAGTAGGTCGTTTCTCACCACTTGATTTTATTAAAGGCTCTAGCGATTTAAATGCGTTACGTGATTGCATAAACAATGGCTACACCGTTAGAGCCCTTACCAATCTTCATGCCAAGATTTATCAGATAGATGAAGACATCATCTTTAATGGCAGTGCCAACCTTACAGGAAAAGGTCTAGCACTTGTTGATGTCAGCAATCTAGAAGCTTGCACAAAGATAAATGCGTGTGAGGATTCGAAATCCTTTATCAGTAAGATTGTGGATTCAGCTTATAAGCTAACAGCAGAAACGATTGATGCTATGGAAAAATACATCTCCGAAATAGAACAAATCGATGAGCCAGGAATTCAAATGGATTGGCCCGAAAATATAATCTCACAATCAAATGATCTCTTTGTGTCAGATTTCCCCTTAAGTGCTCCTGGGAATTTTGTCAAAGAATATGAAGTGAATCCTTCGCTACCCTTCGCACAGATAGAGAATGTCAGAGAAGATTTCGAGTTAGCCGCTACTCTGTTTAAAAAAAGTAAAGCCTATAAATGGCTAATACAGCAAATCAGAGAAAACAAAAGTGATAGGGATTTAGGCTTTGGCCAAATCTCGCGTCTGCTTCATGAAGCACTTGAAGATGATCCCGCACCATATCGACAGCAGGTTAAAGATCTTCAAGTGAATTTATACTCTTATCTAAGACTATATGCGAAAGACGAAGTCGAGATGTATACCCCTGGAAGGAAGAGTGAAGTGTTAAAATTAAGGAATAAAAAATAGATGTCAAATTCGGTTTATACAGGTGAAGCAAATTATATTAGCCAATATTTTTATGGCGAAGAGAATGGGAATGCGCCTGACTTTGTAATCCCTGATTATCAACGAGAATACTCATGGAGCAATGAGAATGTTCAACAACTATTCGCTGATATTTTGTCTGGTGTTAAATCACTTCTTAAAACCGACTTACCTGAAATAAAGAAAGAGGAAAAATCAAAGTTTTTAGGCTGCATTATACAATGGAATCGAACGGCAAGGGAAGATGAAGACTTCTATCCAAGCGTTGGAAACAATCAATACGTTGCTAACTTGAGGGAGATAATTGATGGCCAACAAAGAACATCAACCCTTCTCATATTATTCGTTCGTTACTATTTTTACTTCGAAAAGGCCATACTGAACTTAGAAGACAACACAACTGAAAATAGACTTAAAAAACACCTTAAGAGAGAAATACAAAAGAAATGGCTCCTAAAAAGATTCTCTAAAAATATCCCTGCCACATCCGTAACTAGACCAGTGTTAATCAGACGAGATTCAGATTTATGGGGAGATAGCCCAGAAAGATCTCGTTACTTATCTCCTATATCCAAATATCTGTATGATGCTATCAAAGCAATTGAAACAGAAAAATCCACTAACACATTAGTGGATATAGAATCAGGTAGTAAAGGGACTTCTCTTTCAAGTGTTGTTACTGCTATTGACAACGCAATTAAAACAGCATTTGAAGATGACGACTACTTTTGTCTTGATGAAACTCATAATATTGAAGACCTATTTAATGATGACTTCATTGAAGATTGTAATGAACAAGGCATCGATATTAAAGACTATATTGATAAAAATGAATGCCGAGCTCGAGTCATAAAACCAATAATAAACAATATAGCCATACTACATTACTTGTTAAACTACTGTGCGTTCACTGTAATTTCTTCACCTACTGAAAACGCAGCACTAGATATGTTTCAATCCCTAAACTCGACGGGGGTGCAACTGACGGCACTACAAATGCTGAAACCTAGCATTTCATCACAGTACAAAAACAGCAATGAAAACTATATAAAATCCAACACTAGCAATACATATAAAAATATTAACGATTGGTTTAATAAAAACCTAAAAATAAAAGAAAGAAAAACAAAACAGTTTTTCCATAAATTCTGCATGTTGATGCATGGAGATTTAGACCCTAGCTCATTAAGTCTACAACGGACTTGGCTTAAGAATTGCTTTGATGAGTTTACTAGAGATCAAACTAAAACTGAGAAAACAGATGAGTTCGTATCTATAATTCAAAGCACCATAGAGTATGTAGAACTTTTTATTATCAATAAATCCAAGTTAAAAGAAGTTAACAGTGTAAATGGTACATATTCAGAATACTATCTAAAAAACTCATCTAGTGATATTGGTAAAATAACATTATCAGATGATTGTATTACGTCTCTAATGTATCTAAGCGACTCGAATCATGACCTTCACCACCCTTTATTAATCAGATTTTTTCACAAGGCTAGGTTAGCAGAAAGTGAAGGAGAGTTTAAAGACAGAGTTTGTGAATTCCAGAAAATAGTGAAGGCAGTAACATCTATATTTACCTTGTATAGAGTTGGATTAGATAAACATCCAGATAATTTTTATAAAAAGCTATATAAACATAACTTCTCTTTTAGAAAAACTGATGACAAAGCGTTGAATGTAGCAGTTGTAGTTTCTACCCTTAGGAAAGAGCTATATGCTGAAGCAAAACAAAAATTCGGAAAGCTGCCAATAGCAAAAAGCTTTCTGGAGTCTTTTTCCTCGAACTGTAGATACAATAAACAAGGTTCATCCGTTTTAAGGTTCATTTTAATTCTTAACACCCACAAAAAAGTCCTAGACCCCGATGTACCCGGATTACTGATTGAAGATATTAAAGGGCCCGAGTACTTAACTCCAAACATATGGATGAATGAAAACACACAAAGTATAGAACATATATGCCCTCAGAATTCAGAAAAAATCGATAGCATTAGCCATTGGGAAGCACTATTCATTTCATCGACAAAAATTCACTCGATTGGAAATTTAACTTTATTGAAGTCGGATAACAATGCATCTATTGCAGAAGATACTGACAGCAAACTAGCAGCGTACTCGCACTTGATTAATACTGATGTAAAATTAGCCGCACAGCCAAAAGTGACTCAGAATGCAAAGTCAACTCCAACCCAACATCACTTAAAGCCTATTGTTGAACGCTTAGAGAAGTGGCTAACAACAACAGTAGATGGTGCGATAGATACTAATTATTCTTGGTCTCCAGATTTTGTTGATCAAAGGAGCTTCAACATCTCATCTCTGGTTGTTAGGAATTTAATCAAAGACTTAACCTCCAATTAATGGTCATTAAGTCCAATCTAATCCAATTAAACAGCCTTGTTATTTAGGCTGTTTTTTGGTTCATCGCGGCTTTCCGGGGAAAGCCGCTTTAATCTTTAAGAAGAAGTAATCTGTATCTCGATAGCCATATCCCATCCGCTTGATTAACTTTATCTTGTTATTTATCCCTTCAAGCGTACAGGTGTTCAGTGGGTAGCTTGCTGAAGCAGTAATCCCATGAAGGTATGGACGGAGCTTTCGAGCGAACTCTTTTAGCGGCTTAATCCCACTCTCATTCACTTGCTCCCACCATACCTGCCATAGGTTTTTAGCCTGAAGTTCTGATCCGCAGCGCCACAGTTCCTTTAATTGCGCACCCAGTAAGTAGGTTGTCATTAGATCCTGATTCATATTCAATATTTCAGTGAGATAGCTTTCCTGTTGTGTATTTAAATTATCCCTATTTTTCAATAACACCCAGCGAGAACGCTTGACCCATTGCCTTGCTTTTTTATCTTGTTTTAGCTTATTGGCTTGGTCGACTCTGACTCTATCCATCACTTCGCGACCGAATTTAGCAACAACGTGGAACAAGTCGTAAACGATACGGGCATTTGGGCAATGCTCTTGGACTTCAAGGTCAAAAGCCGTATTCATATCCATTGCTACCGCTTCGATGTTTTTGCCATGCTCACCTAACTGCTCGAAGAACGGTCGAATATCCTTACGGCTTCGGCCCAGTCCAATCCAGATAACCTGATGGCTTTTAGCGTCAGCAATGACGGTGGCATAACGATGTCCCTTAAAAATCGCGAACTCATCCATGACGAGTTGCCTTAATTCACCCCATTTAACTTGAGGTACTACTTGTTGAAGTCGACGCTTATCTATCTCTTTGATTGTGTGCCAATGAACACCTGTCAATTGGGCAATATGCTTAATAGGCAACAGCGGCAACAACTGTTCTATATAGCTTCGTAGATGATTGGTGATACGAGCATAAGGCTCTAACCAAGATAATCGTTCCGTTTTAATACCGCAGTGACTACACTTAATGCGTCGAGTTTGGACGGACAGTTCAACGGGCATTCCAAGCAGTGTCGCTTCTTTCACGTTGCGCCACTGATACTCATGTACGGCTTGAGCTTTAAGTCAACACGGGCACTTAGCGGTAGAGTTCGGTTCGAGAGTGAGCTTCATCAATGATGCAGTCTGATGAGACTTTACAATATGAAAGTCTTCCCAGAATGAAGATAGGAAAGTATGATTCGACATGAGAACGGTAGTTTGTGTAGGTTTTGTTTGGCGATAAAACTCTATCACTTACTACCGTTTTTGTTTTGGCTTCCCGCTTATCCGCGATGAACCTGTTTTTTTACTTATAACAAGTAATACAAGCTCCACCACCTTCTTCAAGGTCGTACATGGCATCCATATCTAAAGTATCAATAAGCATGCTTTCGTCTACCATGGCATGCATACCTAAGCGGCGCTTGCGCTCACGTTGCTTTTTCTTCTCAAAACGTGCTTTTACCTTTTCGTGATTTTCCTTAATCTGCTTAATGCGCTCAGGATCCTCCAATGTTTCTAATGGCTCATTTGGCCCCATCCAGAAAAAGGTCTCTCCGTTAGCACTGGTCTCTGCGCGTTTTTCATACGATTTAGCTTCTTCGAACGCTTCTGGATGCTCCTCACGCAAACGCACCCATTCGATTTTTCTTTGGAAGAAGCAAAATGTACATCCAGATCGAGAACGCCATTCGTAGTATTTCGGTAACCCTAACCCTGCACTGTCGAGAATATCTAAAACACCCTGCTTTTTTATACCATCTTCGGCAAAGGGCATTTTGATCGTAAGGTATTTCTGATTTTCATTGGGCCTATAACCATCACGCCAAGGCTCATCAGCTCGAATACCAACATAGGAAATAACTTCATAACCGTCTTCAAGATAAGGTTTTATCCACTTCTCGAAAGGCTCTAGCTTCATACGAATCGTACACCAACGCTGCTGGCCTGCAGGTAAGTAGTTGTTATGTTGCTCCAACCAATAATCGAACCCTTTTTTGTCATTGATATGCAAAATAGGCTTACCTAGAACAATCTCCAATTGCTCTAGGTATTCATAGACCTCGGGCAGCTCCTTGCCCGTATCTGTGAAAAAATACTCGATGTCGAGTTCGGGGTAGTTCCGGGCCATGTAAACGGCTAGTGCAGCACTATCCTTCCCTCCTGATAACCCCAGAACATGTTTTACTTTACGTTGCTCACTCATTGATAATACCTGTGTTCTTTAGCCTTGAGCTTCGAGCGATTTTCGCAATAGCTTCTGTAGTACACTAATTCTCTGGAAGTCATCCAGTTTTGCAAGTTGGCTCTCTACGGTATCCATAGTGCCTTTTAGAGTATCCAATTCAATATCTCGAATTTCTCTTCTGAAGGAGGTGAGCTTGCCATCATCCCCCTCAAGCACTAGCGATACAAGCTTTGTCTTGGAATTACCTGAATGCTGTTCTCCACTATGTTGAGATTTAGCCACACTTAAAAAATCTTGTGCATAATCACCGATTTTGTTCGATGCAGATTGGAGAACCCCTTCGTTCCAATTTTGTTTACTACGGCCAGTTACAATTTGAATAATGCTTTCCAACCACTGTAACAATCCGGTATCGCTCTTAGCCAGCTCCCGAGCAAAAGCTTTTAAACGTAAATCACCTGAGTTTTGCTCTACGTATTGACACATCTGCGCAAGTTCATCGCCCGTTTCAGGGAAGATGTTTTTTACTTTTGCTTTGATCGTCGCCAGCATTTGTTCGTGCTTTTGGCTCAGGACTTTAAAACAATCCTCTAATACGTCAATTTGACTCGAGAACTCTTCACCACTACATGAACTTAGTTCTCTTCTTAAATTCTTGATTAATAGAGCGTGAGGATCGTTGGCTTGTAAAAAAAGATCTCGTATTCTCAGATACGTTTTGTTACGCTCGGTATCATCAGTAACAATATTGTGTGCATTTTTTACCCACTGCGGCAGATTATGCATTGTTGTCACTAACGGTGTGGCAACCGCTAGAATGTTGTTTGACACATTACGGTTAGTAAACGTTGAAGTAAATACTGCTAAGTGTTGAAGCCAATCCTGCTCGTCTTTAGCTAGGACAATGTACTTAACCGCAAGATCACTCGGATTTCTAATCAGTTTATGCACATAGTCAAGATCTGGTTCAGCAATAAAAGCTAACTCGCCAGCGATATCTTTCTCATAAAAAGCAATTTGGTCTCCTAAAGCCTTCAGGAAAGCTAAAAGAAATATTGGAATTACACCTTTAGTCAAACCAAAAGGAGCATTAGACCAAAGTTCAGCGATTTCAGTGAGTACGACTTCTTTTCCTTTGCGTTCCTTCAAACGAGCCTCTGCAGCGGCGAAAACAGCGTTGAGGTTCTTATCTAGATTGTCGATAAACCAATGCTGTCCTTTCTCGCCCTCGGCAGAGTGTATATCAGTATTTTTTAGACAGCTGATATACATGGACTTTTCAGGTGGGAAGCCGGAAATCCCTAAGTCTTCACATGACTCTTTCTCCAGCATCGCTTGGAGTAGTTTTTTCAGTGCCGCGACTGCGGTACCTGATAACTTATTTCGATTTACCAACTCATTTAGGATTCTGGGCGTTTGGTTGAAAATACTGTCCGCAGCAAATGTTGCAATCTCACTCATGGTCTCTTTGTCATAAACCACGCCATTATATACCCAACGCGCACTAGTAAATGCTGTTGTCAGGGCAGTTTCCAAAGCTGATTGCGCGTTAAATGTTCTCGCTCTGTGCTCTTCTCTCGCGACTTTGTCGTGAGCGAGATCCGCACCCGTAGTTTTATCGCTTTTAATCAGTTCTAACGCGTACTTTTCATTTGATAAACTAATGATATCAGCGGCATTTGAGGCACAAGCGATCATCAAAGACTTATTGTTGCGTGTCAGTTCTCGCAACTGCTCTTCAGGTTCTTCTTTTAGAAGCAGCAAGAAGTTAGCGAATTCTCCATTGCGAGATTTGACCAAGCTCGTCATATCGATACTGCTAAGTTGAAGAGCTACACTTTGTGAAGCCCAACGAAGCGTTCCAAACTCATGATAATGACCTTTTGCGATCACTTGAGAGTTATAGTTGATACGTTGTAGAGCTTCATTGCTATCTTGCAGCTGCTCTATTTTCTCTTCAACTAAAGCTGCAATATCGAGATCTGAACCTTCAAAGACGTCCCAAGATGATTGGTGCTTTCTAAAAACTATGCATGAAGCATTTTTTAGCTGCTCGAGCACCTTGTCTAGCTGTTCAGGCTGATTGATTGCTGTCGCAGTGAGAAGCAATTGGTTCGTTGCAGTCAAGTTGGCCGCTTTGCCAAACAGGGTGATGAGAGAAATCGCTTTCAACAACTTTATAGTTTCAGGTGAGAAGTCTTGCTTAGAAGCTTTTCGAATAGCCTCCGCGGCTGTTGCCCAGCCATGACCATCAGGAGAGCCTAAAATAGCATGCTCCATGTTTGCTTCGAGATAATCCCAAAGATAACTCAGATCGTAACGGGCGTTTTCATCACTCGTTTGTTGCAAGAAAAGCTGAAAACTAAACTGCTCATGTGAGTTAAGAAAACTAAACGTGCTTCGCTCATTTTGGCTAAATCGACGCTTTGCAATTGGTCCCAGTAACAGAGCAGTTAGAGGATGCAGCGGCATACATTGCTCTAAACGACTCACTAGCAGATCTTTTCGCTGCTGTTTATCATCAAGCGCACTGAGTACACTGCGGACCAGAGTATCTTCCTCGCTCTTGGATTTAGTTGTTTTTATCGAATTACTGATGAGCGAAACGGTTTCATCTGTTGATACGTTATACAGAATATCGCTATAACGCCCTTGGATTTTCCCCCACTCTTCTTGCAATTTTGAGCCTCGCTCTTTTGCATACTCGCTAAATGCTTGGTGCAAAAGACCCAAAAAAATAACGGGTGTTTCAATTCGAGAGAGTTCTTCAGCAATATCTTGGAATAGATGCAGATCTCCACCACTGCGATTGATGTACTCTAGGCTTTTCCCCATTTCATCCGCAATGATAAGCACACCATCAACAAGCGATGCCACATCTTCAAAAAGCGACTTCCAAGTACTGATAAGATCGCTTTCATTTTCGATGCGCGCCTTAAAATACTTGTTCAGTGTTTCGGTGTCTCTAGTATTAGGATGCTCTTCCAAAGCCTTTAAAGTTGCTTTCCAAAAAGACTCAACAGGACCATAAACTCCTCCGACTGAGCGTATTTGTAGCCAACCTTCGTTATATTTTACACTCTCTGCAACCAGAGACTTAGACTGTTCGTTGATAGCATTGATCGCAGAAATACGAATACCCGAATCAGGGTGAAGCAACCCCGCCAAAAGCAGCGCAACCGTCGACTTACCAGAACCATAGGCACCAGTTAATGTGTAAGCACTTTGACCAGCTTGCGAGTACTGACGAAAGAGCGTTTCTAATGACGACTGTGCAGTACCGTGGTAAACCAAACCAGAAAAGAAATCTTCGCTTAAGTCACTGTCAATTCGGGTCGAACGTTGATGACGTGCAGCGATAGAATATGTGTTGCTTAAAATCACGACTTATTTTTCCTCTGATTTGTAATAGCGTTTTAAATACTGCTCTGGATTGATGTTACTGATATCTGAAAACGAGTGCTGAACCTGTCGCAAGCCTTGTGTATCTGTCCAAGCAATTTTCCCTTCCGTTAGTGCTTCTACTTGATCTAATTTGTCACTCAGTCCGCTAGAAGACAGCCGGAAAACTCGTCCTGGAGAGCCCACATCTTTGAGTAATGATTCAAATGACAACGTGTTTGTATTGCTGTCTTGTTGCTTTCTCTGCATAAAATCGATAAGTGCGAAGGTAAAAACCTCCACTGGAAGTGTCGGACGTCTATTAAGCTCTGCGACATAACTTTTTGCATCCTCTTGCTTCAATAGTTCAAGCTCAGTAAAAGGAGATGCAAAACTGTCTTCATTTATCTTGCTTGATTGCAATGATTTATGTGCATACATTTGAAGGAAGCAATCAATATCTTTACTTAGTGTTGCTTCTGTTAACTCTTTTGCATGATTTACAAGTGCGTCATTAATATCGATTAACAGAGCATCTTTCTTTACTTTTATACCATTGAAATAATTGAAGAAAAAACGAGATGAATTTAGTTCACCATTGCTTGCAGGCATTGATTGCAGTAACCAGTGCAGCAACCAGGTTGTACCTATTTTGTCGAGATATTCATCGTAAGCAGGCCGTCCTTCGTCGCTTGTAAACAAGTGCTTCGCCAAAGGTGTCAGCTCGTACAGCTGCTTCGTACTATCTACACAATTGACCAAGTTTAAAGCTCGAATCCAATGACGCACAGAAAGCACCATGTTTTTGCCCATACCCATCGACTGCATTTGCTTTTCAATATTTGAACTGCTTGAGAGGGACTCTCCTCTTGCAACCTCTTGAATTATTTTATAAATCCATCCATAACGAATAGGAAAGGTTTGATGTCCGGAGAATTTCAGGGTTGTTGTTTCGATGCTCAATGTTCTTACCTTGCTGATTTGGAGATTTTATCCAATTGCGATCTTACACATTAATATGCTCAGGTCTAGGTACTTTTGACGAGACACATCAAAATACTGTATTTTTAAACAGCATTTTAATTAAAGTGAGACACAGCTCAGCAGAAGGTTCAAGAAATACTCTTATGATATTAAAAAAACTAGAAAACGCTATCGCAGTACATATGCACATGTTGATTTGTCGATATTATACATACAATCATACACTTACCAATATCAAAGCAATAATTTACTTCAAGATATTCCTTCAGAGGTATAAGATAACAACGTACAGTTTAAACCTTGAACACCTCTAAGCTTTATGAATACCTACTTCGACTATGCAGCATCAACACCGGTTTCACAGAGTGTTTTAGACTCTATGAAACCATGGGAACACGAAAAGTTTGCGAATGCCTCATCGGCCCATCAAGCTGGAAGAGCCTGTGCTCAGGAAATCCAAAAAGCCAGAGAGTGTATTGCAGAGAAAATAGGTGCGCTACCTAGCGAGATAATTTTTACGAGTGGAGCTAGCGAAGCGAACAACCTTGCTCTAAAAGGTGTGGCTTTTAAACACCTTGAGAATAAGGGGCATATCATTACTTCAGAGATAGAACACAAGTGTATTCTCAGTACTTGTGCTTTTCTCGAGTCAATCGGCTTTGATGTGACTTATCTCACACCAGATTGCAATGGTCGCATCTCTCCGTCTTCTCTTGCCGCAGAAATACGAAGTGAAACCATTCTTATTTCCATCCACCACGTCAACAATGAACTCGGGACCATTCAGCCCATACAAGAGTTTGGTGCGGTAGCTTTTGAGCACAATATTCCATTTCATACTGACGCTGCTCAGAGCTTTTGCAAGTGTGATATCGATGTAGACGATATGGATATAGATATGCTCTCTTTATCGGGCCATAAAATCTACGGCCCGAAAGGGATCGGTGCGCTTTACGTTCGTGACGCTAGAGACTCTGAACTAGTCCCACTTATTCACGGCGGTGGACAAGAAGCAGGATTGCGAGGTGGCACATCTCCGACCCCGTTGATCGTAGGGCTTGCAACTGCTGTAAAATGTTATCCAACAACAGCAAACCCTATAGAGGAGTATTTCCTCGAAGTCATGTCGCAATTTGATTTTACAAGAAACGGCGGCTTGGATGTTGTACCGTCAACTTGGAGTGTTACATTCCGTACTGATGAAGAAGTGAAGCGATTTATGAGTGATTACCCTTGGTTGATTTCTCAAGGCTCTGCGTGTAATGCGCTCTCAAATGTGGCTTCACATGTCCTGACTGCGATTGGTATGTCCGAAGAAATTGCCCGGCGTACTTATCGCATAAGCCTTCCTCCATATCAACTTAGCGAGAGGTGAGCCGAAAGCCGGAGACAGTTTTTCCTGCTTGAAGCAAGCGCTCTTCGTACAATTGTCGGTGCAAAATGACTTCATTTGTTACCGTTGTACCTAAGAGCTTTGATAGTCGAACATCAAAGCTCTTTTGTTTTCCATATTGTTCATGTTGTTCGCCAAGCAACAGATGTTTATTGAGAAGTGGTGGTCTGCGTGATTCATCAACATAGTCGAAGAAATCAATGTCCTGATCTGCCATTTTTACTTTTGTGCGCTCTACCAAAAACGGCACAGATTGTTCAAAGTCATCGTAGTGTGTCAGCGTGAGCTTGCCTGATGTGATATGTATCTTGATGAGGTCAACAGAATCATCCAACTCACCGTACATCTGGATAGCTGCACCTACATAAACACGCAGCAGTAACGGCAATGCGTCGATATACATTTTGTGAAAAATCAGAGAATGGCCGTGGTTGAGAATACTGGCTGGCAAATGCTGGTGTGCTTTTACACACTGTTCATCAATAAGCTTTGTATTCGCTATAGCAAACAGCAACTCGGTAGCTAAATTTATCGCTGTACGGTAGTCATCAAAGAAAGCTTTGATGTCTCGCTTTACACTCTCCGCCTGCTGTGTGTATGGTTTCCTCTTCTCAAAAAGCCCCATAGCAAAGTAGACAAGAAGATCCTCTTTCCGCGATTTTTCTGCAGCAGCAAACTCATGAGTATCAAATACCTCTTGCAGCAATGCGAAAGCTTTTTTATGAGAGCCGACTAGCCTTTTCACTTCTAACGAACGCTCAAACTCGTCGTTTGACGGTATACGCCCAAGCTCTAAGCAAGCGTTCCAAAATGCATCAAAGAGCTCTGCGTTCTGCGTTATTAAGATCTTGGCCTTATCTTTACTATCGAGTGCTCGAGGTGAGGTAAGCTGCCTCCATCCATAATGCCTTTGATATTTGCTTTGGAGATAACGTTGTTCTTCCAGCTTATCCTTGAATATGTAGAAAGTACCGGGACCAACAGCGATAATATCCTCCTGCAAAGAACGCTCTAAGTATCCCTTGATCTCAGATTGCGCGTAATATTTCTGGAAGGTGTTGCGAGAGGTTATTACGCCATCTTTATAAGGTTGGAACTGGGCTATGTAAGATTCATTGGCCAACATTACAGAAACCACGAGTATTCTATCAGCCAGATCCCAAGCACTCAAAAGAGCATCTAACCGCTCGTCCTGATCCTCAATGACGTTTAGCACAAACCCTAAGTTTACAATGTCCGAATTTACTTTATCGTTATCGGGGAGAAAAACCGGGTCCCACCCTAAAACATCAAGACCATGTGCCTCTAGCTCCCGAAGGTCATCACCTCGCCCACATCCATAATCGAATATAGAAAATCGACCATCTAAGTAACCTTGTTTTGCCAAGGATTTCATTGGACCGGATAACTCATGGCGGACAATTGCAGTTTTGTGGCGATCTATCCCGAATTCCAACTCTTCACTAACATTATCATCGTTACCATTTGCTTTGAGTAAACGGCCTTCGATTAAGCAAAATCCTTTCTTCTGAATCAAATTTAGCCAAGAGCGCCTAAAACCAATCGTTCTAGTATTGTCGTATAATCCGGCTCTTTCTCCTTCTTTCGTTAAAGCAACAAAATGTTCATAGTACTCGCTACTTGGTAACACCATGGTTTCCTTACGGTGCAAAATAGGCGGATTATCTGAAGAGCGATAGCAAGTCACTTTGTGGCTTAGTTTGCTTAAGTCGACGTTAAGACTCTGCGCTAATGCTGGATATGAGTCACTGTAGAACTCGGGATAACTAAGCAATGACAATCGAAACTCATTTTTGAATAGCTTGATGAGATTCCATTGTTCATCAGGAAGTTTAACTGCGTTTGCTACAGCCGGAATGAATTTTTGCAGCGGCCCAGGTATGGCGACCATTGCATCTCGATGAAAATAAACAGCATCTGGTAACTGTTTACCTACCTTAATCTCGTCAACGAGCGATTTAAAAAGCTGAAAATCCATAGTCCTACCCAACGATGCTCCTTTGACGTTACTCTAGCAAGTTAGCTAGCTACCATCAAACCACAACTTCCTCTCGCTAGTAGATAGATGGACAACAGAAACATTGAGTTTTTAATACATAAAACGCTAACTCAAACAACGGAGTGGTGAATTACTTTGTAGTAGAATGAGATGATTAAATAGCATGTATTAGCTCCAGTGTGGGCTGCAGCTATCTTATAGAACCTTCAGATATGAAAAAAGGCCTGATAAATCAGACCTTTTAGAATGTGGCGGTGAGTGAGAGATTCGAACTCTCGGTACGTTGCCGTACACACACTTTCCAGGCGTGCTCCTTCAGCCACTCGGACAACTCACCGAATCAAATTTTGTGTGGCAACTCGTGCCAACGAGGCGCTAATTTAATGATTATCTTGGGATTGGTCAAGCCCAGTTTTAAAAAAAAGCGCCATGAGGAGTTTAGTTGGCTAGTAATTGGCTAAATCGAGCAATCTACCATCAATTATGCTTGCTGATAGTAGCCTGGGACCTTAAACCAACGGCGACACATATCTAGGAAGTAGCCATACAGAACGCCCATACCGCAAGAGATGATCGCATTGCTGGTCACTGCCGTGATGATCTGCTCTGTCGATGCGCCTACCGCAAGCAAAATACCAGCGTAGACTGGCGATTGAAAAAGCACATAAGCGACTAAATCGGATACGTTTTTCATCAGCCCACTGGTCGATACGCGCGCACCTTGGCGAAGAACCCAATCACGAAACACACCATAAGGCCACGCGATCGCGATGTTAACCGGAATAGATAACGTTCTTGATGCCAGAGATTGCTGGAAAGTCATTCCAGAAATCAGAATCTCGATAATCATCCCTGAGATAAAGCAAAAAACCACCATAGCAAAAGTATCAGCTGCCGCATGACGGATACAAAATGGCGCACGAGATTTCATTTTCTTCCTCTATAAAATTAAAAACTGCAAAATTAGAAAAATAACGACATCATGAACCAGCAAACAAGCACACATGCAGTTCATCGCGCTATTAGAGCAGATAATTTGCAGTTTTTGGCACCATTTTCAATCAAAAGATGTAAATTAATAACCAATTTAAACGCAAGATGTAGTTTAATTCGCCAAAAATGAATAAAGCCGCTTTTTCAGCGGCTTTATTTTGTAATTAAACTACATTGGGTAACTCAATCTGCCAGCAAAACGGTCAGCAGGTTGATTTCTTCTTGATCTGGTTGTTTATTCTCGCTCAGTTGCTGCTCAATTCTGGCGAGTGATTGCGCCAATGCAGGCTCGATCGCGTCTTTGTGCTGGCTTCTAATTTGGCTGATCGCGTTGTGCGCTTGAGTAAGTTCCCCGTTTTCTATCGCGATATAGAAACCGACGAGAAGTGATTCTATTGATTGCTCTTCAACTTGTGCTTGCACATCTTCTGCTCGAAACTGGTACAAAAGTTTCGCGTGTTGGAATAAAGCGTCATCCAGTTCTGCTTCTACTATTGGCTTGGCGATAATATGATCCGCCCCTACCCCTAACATGCGCTCTCGGGTTTCTTTAAACACGTCAGCGGTACAGCCGAAAATCAAGGTATGTCGACAAGGTGAGTCCATGGCACGAATCGCGGTAATCGCTTCAATACCATCCATGACGGGCATATGGTTGTCCATCAGTATCAGATCAAACGCGTGCTGTGCTACGCGCTCTATCGCCTGCTCTCCATTCTCCACACGCTCACAGCTGAAGCCTTTATTCCTTAAGAAGGTTTCGATAATGATGGCGTTGGTTCGGTTATCTTCAACAATCAGTGCTCGTAACCCCTGATAGTTGAGCTTGTATCTTGGCTCTGTGCTCTCTGTTCCTGGTGAGGTGCATTCCAAAGCAAGCTCAATCGTAAAACAGGTACCTAATCCTACTTGGCTAGACACAGCAACACTGCCGCCCATTTGTTCAGCAATTTGTTTGACGATGGCGAGGCCAAGCCCTGTCCCGCCAAAACGGCGAGTGGTTGACGATTCAGCCTGTTCAAAAGGTCGGAAGATGCGTTTTTGCGCCGACTCTGGGATCCCGATGCCGGTGTCTTTTACTTTGATTGATAGATAGTTCACATGATCCCTTGTGTGCTCTTCAAAATACACTTCCACCAAGCCTCTTGCGGTAAACTTCACGGCGTTACTGAGCAGATTGAATAACACTTGGCGCAAGCGTGCTTTGTCTGCGCAGTACCAGCGGCCCGTTGGCACCGTTGAGTACACTTTAAACTGCAAACCTTTCTCGGCACATAAGGTGTAGTAAACGCTATTAACACTGCCAATGATGGAGTCAAATGGGAAAGGATTGTTATCAAACTCCATATGCCCCTGTTCTATTTTCGAGTAATCGAGAATTTCGTTGAGCAACGTCATCATGTGATCACCGGAGTCATAGAGGGTTTTGAGATGCTTACGTTGTTCTTCGTTTAATGGCGTTTTTAATAAGATCTGTGCCGTACCAAGCACACCGTTCATCGGGGTACGAATTTCATGGGAGAGCGTAGCCAAAAAGGCCGTTTTAGCGTTTGTTGAGGCTTGGGCTTTGACTTTCTCTGCTTCTAAATAGACGGTTTTCTCGTTGATGGTTTCGATTAAGTGTTTGATTTCGTCTTCGCTGTCATAACGAATGTCGATAATACCGCCTGTTTTAGACACATCCACTTTCTTCGCAATCGAGATGATGGGCTTAATCACGTAACGATTCAGCGTGTAATAGCCCACCAAAACGCAAATCAGAAGGAAAGGAAGAATACCGGCCTCTACGCTCATCACTTGGCCAAACACTTCGTCAGACACGGTCAATTGCGAGTTGATAACACGGACACGCCAACCAATATCAGCCACTTCAATTTCACTGATATAGCGATCGCGTGTGAGATGAAAGGCATGCTCAAGCAACAACTTACCGCCAGGGTCAGAAATTGATACGCCAAGTTGATACTTATCAGTATGACCTTTAACGAAATCGAAAAGCGTTTCCAGTGAGATATCAACAGTTGCCACGCCTGCAAACTCACCATCGATCAAATAAGGCTGAGAGGCAGTGATCATCTGAACTTGCGTGTAAGGGTCGGTGTATACGTTTGACCAAGCGACGCTATTTTCTGGCAAATTGACGACCGATAAATACCAACTTTCCGTGTGATAACCGCTAGATTCAGGATTGTTGTAAGAGTGGATCTGCTCGATGCGGCCATCCTCTCCTTTATTGAAAAACAAACTGACATAGCGCAGGGAGCCGTCTATTTGCTGCGGCTCCGGCCATACGCCCCCACTTGCGACAACTTGGTCGCTACTGGCAATAATTTTTCCGAGGATATGTGGTTGGTTCGCGCCCTTTTGCTGACTTTGCGCCACGCCGACCAGACTGTTAAGCACGCCCACGGCGCGATTAAACGGAGATTTGATTTGAGAGGCAAGCAGTTCTGTCCTGAGATCGAGATTTCTCTCGATATTGCTGCGCACCGGAGGTTCCACCACCAAATAAGCAACACTGCCTATTGTGGCGATGAAAAAGCACAAATAGAGACTCAGTGCATAGATGCTTTTTTTCCGAAGTGACGAGCGTATTCTCATAATTTATCAATACTTTCCCTGTTGTCTCGATTAAGTGTATACCCAATTTTCAGCAAAATGCATACTGTTATTCTTTAGCGCTAACTGGATCAAGAAAGTGCCATCATCGTGATCGCTCTCGTGAAGGATTTCCTGGCCTGTCCTTTTGTCTCTACATTTTGCTTGGTCAGGTTTTGCTTGGTAAGATGGCGCATCACGCGCATTTATTGGACCAGACGGTATTCTATTTTGAATTTACACAACATAATCGCTCTCCCTGAACTTGAAGGCAAACTGCTCAATCACGCAAAAACTCAAGGTTTCGTGACCTCGATGGCGGCTGCGCCAAACATTCTTCCTCCAAACGAGTGGCTTCCGTTCCTTTGGGGTGGTGAAGAAACGGCCCCTTTCCTTGATGGTGAACAACTCGAAAGCTATATCGATGCCATCGTGAATCTTTGGAATCAAGCTCGCCCAGCGTTGATTGAGGGCACTTGGCAATGGCCAGAAGAGTGCGCACTCGATGAAGCAGAGATTGTCAACGAAGCGACGCGCGATTTCTGCGAAGGCCTGTTGCAAGGCTGGCAATTAGCCCGTGATGATTGGGAAACGCTGATGCCTGAACACAGCGAAGAAAATGCCTTGCTCGGTGGCGTGCTGCTGTCTCTGACTATGCTGTACGATCCAGAGACCACCATCGCAACATTAAGCGAGCAAGGTTTTGACGGGTTGGATCAATTTGCTGAGATCTTCAATGCCATGCCAATGATGCTGTGTGGACTGACTCAGCGTGGCGTGATGCTGGCGGACGAACAGTAACACCATCAATAACTGATAAAGCCAAGACTCCAGCCAATAAGCTGGGGTCTTTGTTTTCGGCTGGAAAATTACGCCTTTCCAATGCTTATAAGATCACATGTGGCAAGTAACGAGCAAGATCTTGAGTAATGATGCTGGAATCCTCGCGAATGGAAATACCAGCTGCTTTATCATTCACTAACCAACTGCCGATCAATGTATGGCTGTTGCCAAATTTCGGCAACGGGCAATATTGTTGAACGATGAAACGTCCTTGACCATACGGCCCTTCTGTCTTGTGATGGGTTTTACCATTGCGGACAATTTCAATATTCGCGCCTTCGCGAGAAAACAATGGCTTGATAACGAAATCTTTTAGCAAGTTGGCTTTTGGATCATCGCTAAAATAGGCTGGTAGCAAGTTGGGATGCCCCTCAAACTCTTGCCATAGCAAAGGCAGTAACGCTTTGTTTGACAATACGGACTTCCACATTGGCTCCAGCCAGTTCACTTTTGCCTCAGAAAGAAAACGGCTGTATTCATCAGAAAACATCTCTTCCCAAGGGTACAGTTTAAACATCCAGCGAATAACGCGGTTTTCAGCGTCGACAAAATAAGATCGGCTGTCGATACCAATGTCTTCAATAAAGACAAACGCCGTTTGCAGACCGGCTTCCTTGGCACAATCTTCAAGGTATTGCACCGTGGCCCGATCTTCTTCTGTCTCTTTACAGCAACTGAAATGCAGTGTTTGCCCCGGTTGAAAGCTGGCAATTTGTCGAAAACGTTCAATCAAAAAATCTTGAAGTATATTGAATTGATCCGCACGGCGACTCACACAGCCTTGATTCACCACATCCTCTAGCCACAGCCATTGCCAAAACGCGGTTTCAAATAGCGATGTCGGGGTGTCGGCGTTGTTTTCATAGAGCTTAGCTGGCCCATTCCCCGCGTAGGCAAAGTCCAATCGAGAATAGAGTGAAGGCTCATTCATCATCCACGAAAGGCGCACTTGCTCCCACATTGGCTGCGGGATGCCAAAACGGGCTAAGAGTTGCTCATTGTGAACCACTTTATCTACGATAGAGAGACACATTTGATGGATCTCTTCGGTCGGGGCTTCGAGATCTTGTTCGATTTGCTGAAGATTAAACTGGTAGTAAGCCGATTCATCCCAATAAGGTTGCCCATACATGGTATGAAAACCAAAGCCATACCGTTTTGCCAAGGCGCGCCAGTGAGCGCGCTCTTCTATCTCACGACGAAACAACTTATCCGCCTCGACTAGCCGATACAGATTGGCCAAAACCACCACGTGACATCACTTTACCAATCGTTCCTCCGCTTGATTTGAGTGAACTGGTATTGATGTTCACCGCTTTGCCCAACGTACTGCCATAGGAGACGCCAGAACCGGAATAGTAGCCATGCTTGTAGCGATAAAGAGGCTCAGAAAAGAAGGATTTGCTGCTGTTCTTTAAACCACTGGTGTCGGAAGTGTAGAAAAAACTGTTCATACGTGGGATATACGAATGATAAACCGAGCTGTAATGGCACTCATCGTCACTAAACTCACTACGACAAGCTTGCGACGAGCTGTATTTAGGCGCGCTATACTCCGCTCTGGCGAGTGCTTCTTGATAAGCAAGATCACACTGTGCGCCAAACTCTGGGTTATTGCGCTTACAATGATCGGCGTCTTTGAATATGTACCCTTCTGTCTCGGGTTCGTAAACGGTATAGGCAAAAAAGCCGCCGAATAGAACATAAGGGATCGCTGGCATGATCTTCTCAAAGGAAGATTTTTTGACATTCGAGCTGCGTTTCATCTCTACTCCTAGTAAGACATGCACGCAGCGTTTAGCACGCCAACGGAAATCGATACGGTCGCAGAAATAATACCTGCAGGGATCTCATCACGTTCGATGCGTTCGGTGATTCGAGGCACCAAAACAAAGCGAACGATGGCAAAAGCGATCACCTGCGCGCACATTGCCACGACACCCCAAACAGCGAAATCCACGAGACTGATGGCGTTTTTTGCTGCACCTGAAATGGCAATGCAGTAGCCCAAAAACGCGCCGCTGAGTGCAATGGCTGCCGCGGTATTATTGTGCTCTTTGATTAACTTCCATTCATCGTACGGCGTTAAACGAACATAGATGAACTTGAATGCGAGCACAAAAGCAATCGAGAGTGAAAAATAGAGTAAAAAATTAGTAAAGCCCGCCAACAGACCTGATAAAACAGACATTAGTTTTCCTTTATAGCTTCCCATTCGAATGAATGGATACGTTCATCTGCAATGTAAAACAGTTTTGCCCCACTTGGCACTTTGCGATCGAGGTGCGGATTGAGCTCAATACCTTGGCCCACGTCCACCGCAATCAACGTTGCTTGGTGATGCTTTTTTAGAAATGAAAATAGCGCGTCGACATTGGTTTGCGCTAAATGTTTGGGATACTCAACAGAGTATTGCGTCATGCCGCGAGTAGAGGCGAGCAACTCTTGGTGAAGCGCGCTTGAGCCAGGGTCAACGGCCGCCTTAGCCAACATTTCCGCGCCAACAGCGGGGATGCACTCCGCTTTAGGGCAGTGCTGACTCAAGAGTTGTCCTAGTGCATCATCCTTAAAATACGCTAACAAATGAGCATTAGGGTTGATGTTGGCACAGTAAAGTGCAGCCGAAAGCGTGATATCGTCTTGCTGATTATCAACAATAATACAGCTTGCATCCGCCACATTTGCGTTCGCCATTTCCAACGCGTCGGTATAGCTGGTGACCTTCACAAAGCCAATCTCTCCGGGAAGAGGATTTTCAATATCCGAGCGGGAACAGAGCACAATGGGTCGCTTACCCACCTCTTCATGTTGCAACATACGAATCAGGTGGACGGTTCTTTGTCCATTCCAACCTAGCAAAAGAATATGGTTATTCACGCGCACTCTCCTTTTTCCCAATACACCCGCTCGCCAGTAATCAATCACTGAACTCGCCACACGCCCCAACAAAGCCGCAAACAGACTTAACCCGCCAGGGATCACCACAAGAATCACAACCCAACGGCCCAGTGGCGTTGCCGGAGATAAATCACCGTAGCCCACGGTCGACGCCGTCACCATCAGGTAATAGACAAATGTCGTGACATTTTCAGTGAGTGCTCGCTCCCCTGCCCACGCAAGCAAGAGCCAGCACAGCGCGACATAGCACACCAACAAAATGAACAGATTGCGATTACTCAAGCTAAATACATGCGCTTGAAACCACTTTTTGAGTAGAAACCAAACCGACATAATCGACGTCCTTATTCATCAAGAGGCTGAATATAAAGCAATTATTTGATACAAAAAAACCAGCCATGGTGGCTGGTTCAAAATTTTGTGAGCAAACACCCAAATTTAAGCATTGCCTTTCACTTGCATGTTTAACTTTTCCGCAAAGTCCAACATACGGTTTAATGGAATCAATGACTTAACACGAAGAGTTTCATCAACGAAAATCTCGTGCTGTTCGCCACCTTCGCGCAAAGCGGTTTCAATCGCTTTCAACCCGTTCATTGCCATCCACGGACAATGTGCACAGCTGCGACATGTGGCACCGGCACCTGCTGTTGGCGCTTCTATCAGCTCTTTCTCAGGTACCAACTGCTGCATTTTAAAGAAAATGCCTTTATCGGTTGCAACGATCATTTTCTGCTGTGGCAGCTCTTTTGCCGCTTTGATCAACTGACTTGTGGATCCCACCGCATCGGCGAGCTCTACAACACTTGCCGGAGATTCTGGATGAACAAGGATTGCAGCATCCGGATACACAGCTTTCATTTTGCGCAAGGCGTCAGCAGAAAACTCATCATGAACAACGCACTCACCTTGCCAAAGCAACATGTCTGCGCCCGTTTTGTTCGCGATGTAAGAACCAAGATGGCGATCTGGCCCCCAAATGATAGGTTTATCTTCAGCATCCAAATGCTCAACAATTTCCAGAGCAATACTTGAGGTCACAACCCAATCCGCTCTTGCCTTTACTGCCGCAGATGTGTTGGCATAAACCACCACAGTGTGGTCAGGATGGGCATCACAGAATTCAGTGAATTTGTCTGCAGGACAGCCAAGATCCAGTGAACATTCGGCTTCCAGTGTCGGCATAAGAATGCGTTTTTCTGGCGTTAGAATTTTTGCCGATTCACCCATAAAGCGTACACCCGCAATAATCAGGGTACCTGCTGGATGACGGTTGCCAAATTTGGCCATTTCAAGAGAATCACCAACAAAACCACCGGTTTCTTCAGCCAGCGCTTGGATCTCAGGATCGGTGTAATAGTGGGCGATCAAGACCGCGTCTTTCTCTTTAAGTAGCTGTTTGATGCTGGCGATATACGCCGCTTTCTCGTCCTGAGTCAGGGGAATTGGCTTCGGCGGGAAAGGGTAAACGGTGTCAATTTTATCTAGTATGTGGCTCATTGCTCTTGCTCTACGCAACTTCCTTTAATCCGCGTATTGTAACCTTAAGATTATGTAAGATGCAAAAGCCGCACGCATGGTTTCCAACAGGCGAGAAGCAAAAAATAAGGAGCTTTCGCTCCCTATTTTACAGTTTTGATTTTGCCACTTTGGCAGAGGCGCTGCCTGGGTGTTCATCTATCGCTTGCTGATAATATTTTTTCGCCTGTTCAGGATTGTTATTACGTGCAGCGATGTCACCCAGTTTCACTAGGGCATCAGCACGTTTGTTTGAATCCTTATAAGAGACGACAGCAGCAAAACTTGTCGCCGCTTCTTTATCTTGTTTTTGAGCAAAATAAAGCTGCCCTAACCAATAATGAGAGTTAGGGGCGAAATTGGAATCGGGAAAATCTTTCTGGAACTGCTTAAACGCGGCAATTGCGCCAGCGTAATCCCGCTTCTTCAAAATTAGGTCTACGGCATTTTGATAGGCCGTTTGCTCATCGACATTAGAGCTAAACACGCCCTGCTCACCGCCTTCTTCCACGACGGTTGCTTGGGTTGGCGTTCCTACCGTCTTGATTTCATTGCGGACACGATCAAGCTCAATAAAGAGTTCTCTTTGTCTTTCCAGCATTTGCTGCATATCGTAACTGTTGCGCTCAAGTTGACCACGAAGTTCGGCAATTTCTTGCGACATTTGATCAATTTGCTGCTGCATTTGCAATTGCACGCGATTACGGTTTTGCAATAAACGTTCAAGACGCTGTACATCCGTTTCCGGAGCAGAGGAAGACGTAGCGGAAGCTACCGAAGTGTTCGTTGAATCGCTGTTGAGATCGGATACTGGAGCTGGTGCAGCGAACGCTAGGTTCGCTGCACTTGCCAGTAACGTAAGCGTAACAGCTCGCTTAGTGTTACTGAACATGAGGCAATTCCTCAATTAGTATACTAGAACTGCGCGACGGTTTTTCGCGTAGACTTCTTCAGTCTGGCCTAGTAGTAGAGGCTTCTCTTCACCGTAGCTTACGATAGCAATTTGGTCTGCCTGAACACCTAGCGCTTGTAGGTATTTAGCAACAGCTTGCGCACGACGCTCACCTAGTGCGATGTTGTACTCAGGAGTACCACGCTCGTCAGCGTGACCTTCGATAGTCACTTTTAGGTTTACATTTTTGCTTAGGTAAGCTGCGTGAGCTGCTAGCATCTCTTCGTAATCGCTAGAGATAGTTGCATTGTCAAACGCGAAGTAGATTGTCTGAGTTTCACGAAGAGCTTGCTCTTTCAGTTCTTGCTCAGAAAGCTGACCATTCTGATCGATTGGCGTTACAACTGTTGTGTCAGTTGTGTTCGCAGAACCAGAAGTCGTTTGGTTTGTTTCAGTGCTGGTGCCTGCGTTAGACGCAGCGTCATCACTAGAGCTACACGCGGTAACAGCCATCACTGGTAGTGCGATTAGAAGCCCTTTAAGAACCTTATTAAGTTGCATCTTATTTTCCTTTGTTTATCAAACTTAGTTGCTACAAAAACGGAGACCATGCGGGAGCTCTTACACGCCCATTTGTTGCCGGTAATCTAGCTTTAAAGCGGCCATCGATAGAAACCATCGACAACACATTTTTTTTATCGTAAATGGAGCTATAAATCACCATACCTCCATTCGGGGCGATACTCGGAGACTCGTCCAACAACGTTTTGGTTAATACCTGAACGGCGCCGGTTTCGAGATCTTGCTTAGCCAAATTAAAACCTGAATCGCTTCGATTGACCATAATCAAGAATCGTCCATCTGGCGTTATCTGCCCACCTAGGTTTTGGCTGCCTTGCCAAGTAAGACGGCTAGTCGACCCGTCGCTCAAATTTACTCTATATATCTGGGGTTTACCACCCCGATCCGATGTAAAGATGAGTGATTTGCCATCAGGATGCCAAAATGGCTCCGTATTATTTGATCTATCCCTCGTTATTTGTGTTAGCTGACGCGTTTGCAGATCAAGAGTGTAGATCTGAAGCGAACCCGTTTTTGACAATACGATGGCTAATTTCTTGCCATCTGGAGAGAATCTTGGCGCACCATTGTGGCGAGGGAATGACGTTAGCTTCTCATGCTCACCAGTATAAATATTCAGTACAAAGATTTCCGCTTGGCCGTTTTGGAAACTCACATAAGCAAGCTGACGACCATCAGGAGACCAAGCAGGAGACATGAGAGGCTGCTTTGAACGCAGCACTAAACGCTCGTTAAAACCGTCGTAATCTGCCACTCGTAACTGATATGGGAATTTATCTTGATCATTAACAACGACATAAGCAATGCGAGTCAAAAACGCACCACGTTCACCAGTGAGCTGCTCGTAGATCAGATCGGAGATGCGGTGAGCATACTCACGCATTCTTGGAGCAGTAATCGTCGCCACTTTATTGAACAATACGTGATCTTTCGACAGCACTAACTGGCCATCTTCCAGCGCTCGGCTTTGGCCACTAGTCAGTTGGCCTCGCACCACATCCACCAACTGGTAGTTGATGACGTACTCGCCTTTTTCATTTTGTGTCACAGAACCCGTTAGCAAGGTATCCACACCTAAGTTAGTCCATGCGTCGAAGTTAATTTCCGACTCATTGTAAGGTGTTTGGGGCATCTTGCTGGTAGGAACTGGGCTGAATTTGCCACTGCGTTGAAGATCCGACGCGACAACAGACGAAATATCAACAGGCAGCGCTTCTGTTCCTTGCCATTTAAAAGGAACAATCGCAATTGGTCTTGCTGAATCGATACCATCGGTGATGATCAATTCCAAAGCCGCATTGGCTACATTCGTGACGCTGCTTAGCAGCACTAGTAATCCCATCAAAAGGCGTTTTTTCACGTCTTAGTCCTTTTATTCGAAATCAACGGTTAAATTGATATTACGCAGCTCTTGTCTCACTGCATCATCCGCTGGCATTGGGAAGGAACCAACCTGCAAAATAGCGCTCTTAGCCGCATTACAGACTCGGGTATCCCCTTCCAAAATACTCACCGAATTGACGATTGCATCGACACCTGTTGGTATCAATTTAATGTTCACCTTACACGACTTTCCCAACAGATATTCATCCTTAAGAAGGCGTTGCTGAATAAGTTGCGTGTAAATAGCACCATAACGATTTTTTTCATCCAAAACATGCTGGCTCCTCGCTGCGCTGTTTTGGTTAGATTCAGTTTCAAGCCCAGCAAAAATATCGTTCAGTGCCGCTTCTTGTTCTTTCCGTTCACGCTCAAGACGCTCTAAACGTTCTTTTTCCTTACGTGCTTTTTCTGCAGCCTCTTTAGCGGCTTTTTCCTTCGCTATGCGCTCTTGCTCTGCCTTAGCGGCGGCTTCTTTTTCACGGCGAGCTTTTTCTTCTGCTTCTTTTGCCGCTTTCTCCTTCGCAATACGTTCTTGCTCTGCTTTTGCGATAGCCGCTTCTTTCGCTAAACGTTCTTGTTCCGCTTTTTTAATCGCTTCTTCTTTTGTTTTTCGCTCAGCTTCAAGCTTTGCAACACGCTCTTTCTCTTTGCGCGCTTTTTCTTCAGCGATTCTCTTTTCTTGTTCTTTTTGTTTACGTACTTCTTCGGCTTCTCGCGCCGCTTTGGCATCACGCGCTTGTTGTGCTTTTAACTTGCGCAGCTGCTCTTCTTCCGCTTTGCGATTCTTCTCCAGTTGCTCTGCTTCACGACGCAGTTTATCTAATCTTTCTTGCTCTTTTTTTGCTGCCGATTCGCGCTGCTGACGAATTTGATTGGCTTGCTGTTTTACTAAGTTAGGGTCAATGACAACTGCCTGAACCATCTGCCCACTCGGCTGTGGTTTAGACATGGTAAAGTCCGCCCCCCACAAAAGTGCGATAACTAAAACAACGTGCAGAGCCGACGATACTGCTATCGGTACTACGTAATCATTCCGCTTGCTTTTCTTTTCTCTCATGATCGCGTCTGGTTCTATTTGATATCCGTCAATAGGCCGACTTTCTCGATGCCTGCCTTACTCAACTCATCTAGCAACAAAACGACTTCCGCATAAGGTGTCGCCGCGTCACCACCCACTGCCACGGGAGAATTTGGCTTTAGTGAAAGTTCGGCTTTCACACGTACAATCACATCTTCTAAAGAGAGTCCACGCTGAACTTCATCATTGTTAACACTCAGACCTAGGTTACCCTCGCTGTCGACCTCAATGATGATAAAGCTGCTGTCACTTTCACCCGCTAAATCCGACATGGTTTTAGCGTTACTGGTTTTTGGCAACTCAACGTCAACGCCCTGAGAAACAAACGGGGCTGTTGCCATAAAGATGATCAACAGTACTAACATAACGTCGATATAGGGCACGACGTTAATCTCTGCGGTCATCTTACGTTTTTTTGGTTGATACCCGGCCATTACTGACTACCTGCCATCGCCTGACGGTGCAGAATGCTATGGAACTCTTCCGAAAACGTTGAGTAGTTGTGCTCTAATTTGCCCACTTTGCTAGCAAATCGGTTGTAAGCCATAACCGCAGGAATCGCGGCAAAAAGACCCATTGCTGTCGCAATAAGCGCTTCTGCGATACCCGGAGCCACCATTGATAATGTTGCTTGCTTCACTTCGCCAAGCGCGATGAAAGCATGCATGATACCCCACACAGTACCAAATAGACCGATGTATGGCGTAATGGAACCCACAGTGGCTAGAAATGGCAAACTGGTTTCCAGCTCGTCCACTTCACGAGACACCGCGACACGCATCGCACGGCCTGTCCCTTCCATCACGAAATCCGGCGATGTTGGATTGGTTTTGCGTAGACGCGCGAACTCGGTGAAGCCCGCGTAGAAAATTTCTTCGGTGCCAGAAAGCTCATCTTTTCGAGCTTTGATTTGTTGGTACAACTGAGAGAGATCAATACCTGACCAAAATTTATCTTCAAACTCTTCTGCGTCTTTTGCCGCTTTTGAAAGCACTTTACTGCGTTTGATGATCATGGCCCATGACACAACTGACATACCAAGCAAAGTCAACATTACCAGTTTTACCAGTAGGCTTGCTTGTAAAAACAGGTCAAGAATAGAAATATCAGCAGTCACTATTTGTCAGCTCCGAAATAATAGAAGTGGGTATTGCAATTGGCTTCATTTTTACATTGTTGATACATGCTACCTTAACTGTTGCTTTACACAATAACTTGCCGTCATCATTGACTAATTCCTGACAGAAAAGCAGCGAGGCGCGTTTAATTTCGCCAATTTTAGTCAATATGGTGAGGTGTTGGTCAAGGCGAGCACCCTGAATAAAATCGATATCCATGTGTCGGACAACAAAGCCGATGTTTTGTTCCAGCAAGACATTCTGCGAAATGCCGACTGAGCGTAATAATTCGGTTCTTGCTCGCTCAAAAAACTTCAGATAATTGGAGTGATAGACCACTCCACCTGCATCGGTGTCTTCGTAATACACTGTCACTGGCCAAGTAAAAGGCTGACGTATTCCGTTCAAAATTCTACCAATTGATTCATGTTTAAAGGCAATTACTATAACGTAAGCGGCATAAATTGGTACCGAAGTTGAAACTTTTTTTGAGTTGCGTGGGGAAAATAAAAAGCCAGGCAAGATGCCTGGCTCAATTATTAACCTTTTCGGTTACAAAATGTATAAAGCGGTGAGAAACAGCAATATAGACAGCGAGAAGTATGGGCTAAACAAGAGTTGCCACACCCATTTCCTCGGCTTAAATCCAACGCCGTAAACCATGCTGGAGCAAACCGCCCAGATTAGTGCGGGACCGATTAGCGCATTGAATCCGCCAATCGCAGTTGCGTATGCTTCTGGGTCCCACATCACTAATCCCACGTGCAAGAAACCAAGCAACAACGCAATCACTTTTAAGATTGTTTTGTCTAACGGCTCATGCAACGAAGCGATTCGCGCATCCAAGTTACTCACTGTCTTTATCCATCATTTCACTGTGCTCTAACCAAAGAGCATTAATAATGCCGAATGCACACGCCAATAGTACACCCAGAATCCATGCGAAATACCACATAGTTATTACTCCTTAGTAAGCTGAAACGTCGTTGTCTTCGATGTGTTTCTTATCTAGACGACCAAACATCTTGTAGTAAGTCCAAGTTGTGTAGCCAAGAATCACTGGTACCATCACCGCCGCGACAGCCGTCATCAAACCAAGGGTCAGTTCACTCGCTGTTGAATCCCACATAGTCAAGCTGTGCGCAGGAACAAGGCTTGAAGGCATCACGAATGGGAACATTGCGAAGCCAGCCGTCAAAATCACACCGGCGTTTGCCAAACTTGAGAATAGGAAAGCGAAACCACCACGCTCAAAACGAGAAGCAATCACCGCAAGCAATGGCATGAACACGCCCAATACTGGCGCAGCCCACATAGCTGGATAAGTTTCAAAGTTCGCCATCCAAGCGCCCGCTTGTTGCACAACCTCTTTATTCAGAGGGTTGGAATCTGCAAATGTATCGATGGTGCTCGTAATCACGTAGCCTTCGATAGATTGAACCCAGACTCCCCCAATCACGAACAATGCTACAACCACAAGGCCCGCAATTTGAGCAACGTTACGCGCGCGGGTATGCAGCGCTTCTGTTGTCTTCATTTGTAGCCAAGTTGCACCTTGGAGAACAAACAACATTAAGCTGAGAACGCCACAAAGCAATGCAAATGGATTCAATAGTGCAAAGAATGAACCTTTGTACTCTGACATGAGCAGGTTGTTCAACTCAAATGGTACGCCTTGCAGCAAGTTACCAAAAGCAACACCGAAGATCACTGGCGGTACCGCGCCGCTAAAACAGATCGCGCCATCCCATGCATTACGCCATTTTGGGTTTTCGATTTTAGAACGGTAGTCTAAGCCAAGTGGACGTAGCCAAAGTGCCGCTAACGTGACATACATCGCTAGATAGAAGCCGGAGAACGACGTTGCATAAACCAAAGGCCAAGCGGCAAACAGTGCACCACCAGCGGTGATTAGCCAAACTTGGTTACCATCCCAGTGCGGTGCGATGGTGTTAATCATTATGCGACGCTCAGTGTCGTTTTTACCGATAACAGGAACGAGCGCACCCACCCCCATATCGAAACCATCGGTGACGGCGAAACCAACCAGTAGAACACCGATCAGAACCCACCAAATCAGTCGTAAGATTTCATAATCAAACATTTTCTGTCTCCTTGCCTTACGCTTCTACTTGGCGATTAACTTTGTCTTCAATAGACTCGCCATTTTGTTCGAAGTGGTAACGACCTGTTTTGAGGCTACTTGGTCCCTTGCGAGCGAACTTCAACATGAGGTACACCTCTGCAATCAGGAACACGGTATACAGTGCCAAAATAGCGAATAGAGAGGTCCATAGTTCGCCAATCGTCAGTGCCGAAGCGGCAACGTGGGTTGGGAGAATTTCACCCACCGCCCAAGGTTGACGACCGTACTCAGCGACGAACCAACCTGCTTCGATCGCAATCCAAGGAAGTGGGATGCTAAATAGCGCCGCTTTCAGAATCCAAGGTTTTTGCTCGATCTTTTGACGGCATGTTTGAACGAATGCAGCACCAAAGACAAACAGCATGATGAAGCCACAGCCAACCATGATGCGGAACGACCAGAATAGTGGCCACACTGTTGGAATGGAGTCATCCGCGGCGGCTTGAATTTGCTCTTCCGTTGCATCGGTCACTTTGTCGGTATAACGCTTAAGCAGCAAGCCGTAACCAAGGTCACCTTTCACTTCATCAAATGCCGCCTTGTTCGCTTCAGAGCGATCGCCAGCACGAAGTTTTTCTAGCAACTCGTAGGCATACATACCGTTACGGATACGATCAACGTGCTGATCACGTAGGTCACGAAGACCGGTGACTTGCTCGTCGAAAGAGCGCGTCGCAATGATACCCATAACGTAAGGGATCTTGATCGCGTAGTCGGTGTGCATGGTTTCTTGGTTCGGTAAACCAAACAGAGTAAACGCTGCTGGTGCAGGTTCTGTGTGCCACTCTGCTTCTACCGCCGCAAGTTTTACTTTTTGTACTTCGCCAAGCTCGTAACCTGATTCGTCACCAAGAACGATAACGGACAAGATCGATGCCATACCGAACGAAGCCGCAATAGCAAACGAACGACGTGCAAATGCGACGTCACGGCCTTTTAGTAGGTAGTATGAGCTGATGCCGAGGATAAACATGGCACCCGTTGTATAACCAGACGCAACGGTGTGAACAAATTTCACCTGAGCAACAGGGTTAAGCACCACTTCGGCAAAGCTCACCATCTCCATACGCATGGTTTCGAAGTTGAACTCAGCGCCCACTGGGTTTTGCATCCAACCATTCGCGACAAGAATCCACAACGCAGAGAAGTTAGAACCTAATGCCACTAACCATGTAACGGCCAAGTGTTGACGTTTAGATAATCTCTCCCATCCGAAGAAGAATAGACCGACGAAGGTGGACTCTAAGAAGAATGCGACGAGTGCCTCAATAGCAAGAGGGGCACCGAAAATGTCACCAACATAATGGGAATAGTAAGACCAGTTCGTACCAAACTGGAATTCCATGGTAAGGCCTGTGGCCACACCTAGGGCAAAGTTAATACCAAAAAGCTTACCCCAGAACTTAGTCATGTCCTTGTAGATTTGCTTATCGGTCATTACGTACAGCGATTCCATGATGGCTAAAAGGAAAGCCATGCCTAGAGTCAAAGGTACGAATAGGAAGTGATACATCGCTGTCAGTGCAAACTGCAACCGCGACAGATCAACTACGTCAATCATGGTAACTCCTATGTGTCGGCTGAATGACACTCTCTACATTTTACAAATCATCATCAAGAGTTGAACTTTCTTGAATAGTGTTGAATTAAACCAACAAATTGTTGCAAAAATGTACCGCATTGGTTAGTTAATTGTTAAGCGTCAGCTAATATAGCTGCGGCTAATACTACTGCTAAAAACTGAGGGTTTCAAAAGTTTTATAAACGCAAAGCGCTTTGATTTGAATCAAGAAACACGTGGCATTTCTGTCTAAAAAACAATCAACTTGATCTAAATCAAGCAAATGCAAGATGTTTTGTTAACGCCAGGTAACTAGAAGAAAATGCACGCCTCATTATGGCTACGAGACGTTTACAATGCGCGATTTTGCATTACCTATTTAGAGGTAGTTAGATTTTCTTTATTGTGACCTTTCTCACATTAAAGAAAAGGCTAGGAAATTTAATACCTAGCCTTGCAAACTTACTTTTCAATTCCGAAATGAAGATACGCCCGATCGGTTGCGATTCGCCCTCGAGGCGTGCGTTGTAAATAACCTTGCTGAATCAAATATGGCTCTAACACATCTTCAATCGTATCTTTCTCTTCACCGATTGCAGCTGCCATGTTATCCAAGCCAACCGGACCACCACCAAATTTCTCCATGATGGCCAACAGTAACTTGCGGTCCATGTAATCAAAACCTTTCGAGTCCACATCAAGCATGTTGAGCGCTTTGTCTGCAGTATCTGCACAGATGTGACCATTGCCTTTGACTTCGGCAAAATCGCGCACGCGGCGCAACAAGCGATTGGCAATACGTGGTGTACCACGCGCACGACGCGCCACCTCTAATGCCCCTTCCGCTTCCATGGAAAGCCCCAAGCAGTCAGCACTGCGTTGCACGATATTCTGCAGATCAGGAATTTTGTAATACTCCAAACGCTGGGTAATACCAAAACGATCACGCAGAGGGGACGTCAGTGAGCCGGCGCGAGTGGTTGCACCAATTAGCGTAAAGGGCGGCAAGTCGATTTTGATTGAACGTGCAGCAGGGCCTTCACCAATCATAATATCCAACTGGTAATCTTCCATGGCTGGATACAGCACTTCTTCCACCATCGGACTGAGTCGGTGTATCTCATCAATGAAGAGCACGTCGTTTTCTTCTAGATTGGTCAGCAAGGCCGCTAAATCCCCCGCTTTTTCTAACACCGGGCCTGACGTGGTGCGAATATTTACGCCCATCTCGTTTGCAACAATGTTCGCTAAGGTGGTTTTACCCAAACCTGGAGGGCCAAAAATCAATAAATGGTCGAGCGCTTCGTTACGCAATTGCGCGGCTTTAATAAAAATTTCCATTTGATCACGTACGTGATCTTGGCCTTGGTAATCAGCCAGTTTCTTTGGTCGTATCGCACGGTCAATCACATCTTCATCACGAAAGGCGGGATTTTCCGGAGCAATTAAGCGATCTGCTTCAATCATATCAATACCTATTTTGCGCGATTAGACCATGGACTTAAGCGCTTCGCGGATCAGTTGTTCACTGGTCATATCCGGTTTAGCAATCTGTGATACGACTTTTGATGCCTGTACAGGCTTATATCCCAACGCCAAGAGCGCACTGACCGCTTCTTCTTCTGCGCTGTTACTGCTTGCGCTGCCTGAATCGACTGGCGCCGCATCGGTAAACGGCGTGAACAGATCGCCAGCACTCCAACCTTTCAAACGATCTTTCATCTCAACCACAAGACGTTCTGCTGTTTTCTTGCCAACGCCCGGTAATTTCACCAGCGTGGAAATGTCTTCTCTTTCTACCGACGCCACAAACTGGCTTGCCGTCATGCCCGATAAAATGGCCAAACCCAGTTTTGGTCCAACCCCATTGGCTTTGATGACTTCTCTAAACAGCGCTCGTTCTTTCACGGTATTGAATCCATACAGCAACTGAGCATCTTCACGCACCACAAAATGAGTATAGATAATGGCTTCTTCCCCAATATTAGGAAGCTCATAGAAACAACTCATTGGCATCTGAACTTCATAGCCAATGCCATTAACTTCAATCAACAATTCAGGGGGTTGCTTTTCCAGCAGAATGCCGCGAAGACGTCCGATCACGTTCAATACTCTTTAGAAATGAATTTGCGACAGGATAATAAAGAACTGGATAGACATCCAGTTCTTTATCTCATAAAACGAATACAAGGCTAACGATAACGGCCTCGTTTAGCACTGGTCGCCTGCCCGGCTAAGGCAATGAGGGTTTTGTTGGTATTGGCGTGACAAATGGCAACACCTAACGCATCGGCCGCGTCCGCCTGAGGTTTAGCGGGTAACTTGAGCATATGTTGCACCATATGTTGCACTTGTGCTTTATCAGCCCCGCCCGTGCCTACCACGGCTTGCTTAATCAAACGAGCGGCGTATTCGTAAACCGGCAAATCGTGATTCACGGCAGAAACGATCGCCGCGCCACGCGCTTGACCAAGTTTGAGTGCTGAGTCGGCATTTTTCGCCATGAAGACCTGTTCTATGGCAAACGCATCCGGCTGAAACTGAGTAATGATCTCCGTTACGCCCGCGTAAATTTGCTTTAAACGGCCGGGCAAATCTTTTTCTGATGTACGAATGCAACCACTACCAAGATATTGCAGGTGTCGGCCATTTTGGCGAATCACACCATAGCCAGTAACGCGAGAGCCTGGGTCAATTCCTAGAATAATCGACATGACACTTCCTATCTGTTCCTTAAACAAAAACTCCCGCGTTTGCGGGAGTTTTTTAACGCTTATTGCTTATTCTGCGCTTTTTTCTTTTGCAATCGTCACGGCAATCGCAAGCTCTTCAAGTGCTGCTGGGTTAGCCACACTTGGTGCATCTGTCATCAGACACGCGGCTGCCGTTGTTTTCGGGAACGCGATAACATCACGAATGTTCTCAGTACCACACAGTAGCATGACTAGACGGTCTAGACCGAATGCAAGACCTGCGTGTGGAGGCGTACCGAATTTCAGAGCGTCCAGTAGGAAACCAAATTTCAGTTTTTGCTCGTCAGCGTCGATACCAAGAATATCGAACACCGCTGCCTGCATTTCTGCGTTGTGAATACGGACAGAACCACCGCCCACTTCGTAGCCGTTGAGAACCATGTCGTACGCATTTGAAATTGCTGGTGCTGGGTTTGCTTTGAGCTCTTCAGCAGTAAGACCTAGAGGCGATGTGAATGGGTGGTGCATCGCGTGTAGGTTGCCTTCGTCGTCTTCTTCAAACATTGGGAAGTCAACAACCCATAGTGGAGCCCAAGAGCCTTCTTTGGTTAGACCCAGGTCTTTGCCAAGTTTTAGACGAAGTGCACCTAGCGCTTCAGCAACGATGTTTGCTTTGTCTGCACCAAATAGGATGATGTCACCCGATTCTGCTTGAGTGCGCTCTAGAATACCGTTGATCACCTCTTCGCTTAGGAATTTCGCTACTGGAGATTGGATACCTTCCATGCCAGCTGCACGGTCGTTAACCTTCATCCATGCTAGACCTTTCGCACCGTAGATGCTTACAAAGGCAGTGTACTCATCGATTTGCTTACGAGTAAGCTCAGCACCACCAGGAACACGGATGACTGCTACACGGCCTTTCTCATCGTTAGCAGGGCCAGAGAACACTTTGAAATCCACGTCTTTTACTAGGTCAGCAACGTCTACTAGCTCTAGTGGGTTACGAAGATCTGGTTTGTCAGAGCCGAAACGACGAATCGCTTCGCTAAACGGCATAACTGGGAACTCACCTAGGTCAACGTTCAGTAGCTCTTGCCACATTTCGCGAACCATTTTTTCCGTCACTGCACGTACTTGATCAGACGTCATGAATGACGTTTCAATATCGATCTGGGTGAATTCTGGCTGACGGTCAGCACGTAAGTCTTCGTCACGGAAACACTTAACGATTTGGTAGTAACGATCAAAGCCAGACATCATAAGCAGCTGTTTGAACAACTGTGGAGATTGAGGAAGTGCGTAGAAGCTGCCTTTGTGAACACGGCTTGGTACTAGGTAGTCACGCGCACCTTCTGGTGTCGCTTTGGTGAGTACTGGTGTTTCAATGTCTAGGAAACCGTTGTCATCTAGGAAACGACGAACAAAGCTAGACGCTTTTGCACGTAGCTTGATGCGGTCGCTCATTTCTGGACGACGTAGGTCTAGGTAGCGGTACTTCAGACGTTGCTCTTCCGAGTTCTTCTGGTTGAAGTCGAGAGGCAGCACGTCAGAACGGTTGATGATTTCAAGACCTTTCGCAAGGATCTCTACTTCACCCGTTGCCATCTCTTTATTCACTTGGCTTTCAGGACGAGTGCGAACTTCACCCGTTAGCTTGATACAGAATTCATTACGCAGTTGGCTTGCCACTGCATACGCATCAGCCATATCTGGATCAACAACTACCTGAACGATACCTTCACGATCTCGCATATCAATAAAAATAAGACCGCCTAAATCACGACGACGGTTAACCCAGCCGCAAAGTTCTACAGTTTGTCCTGCAAGGGACTTGTTCAGGTGACCACAGTAATGGGTACGCATAATGAAATTCCCAATCTCTCTAAAATTGTTAACTACTCTCTGTCGGTCATTTTCTCAACAGAGCAAAGGTCCATTTATACGCTGAATGTCGGTGAAAATCGACTAGTCAGAATACAATTTATTGCGTTTTATCATGCATTGATGCTTTTTGATACAGCAACTGCTCAAAAGCACATCAAATGTGAAAAATTGGTCGGGATTATAACGCGAAACTACCGATTTCAGCAAAACTCTCGTACAGTGAGGCTAGGAATAAATGCAGCGAGAAACCATGAACACGCTTCCTCTTCGATTGGGTCTGACTATGTGGTCGCACAATCAGTGGCAACAAGACTTTTATGGCTCGGGGACCAAACCCGCAGAGCGACTGGAAAAGTACGCACAGGTCTTTCACACTGTCGAAGGCAATACGACCTTCTACGCGACGCCAAATACACCAACCGTACTTAACTGGCGCGCGGCCACGCATGACGATTTTCGTTTCACCTTTAAGTTGCCAAAGCTGATTACCCACCAGCAGATGCTTAAAGGCTCTCAGGGTTTGTTGCGCGAGTTTTTGAGTGTCATGGAACCGCTGCACCCGCGTATTGGCCAATGGACAATCCAACTTCCCGCGGCTTTTTCACCAGAGCATTTACCGCTGCTACAACGTTTCTGCTCTTACTTTCCCGAAGGGTTTCCGCTGGGAATCGAAGTACGTCATTTGGCTTTTTTTGCGAAAGGAGAGGATGAGAAACGCTTTAACCAATGGTTAATGGAAACAAAGATTGATCGCATCATCATGGATAGCCGTCCGGTTTTCGCTGCCCCAGCAACAACGGAGGCCGTGATCGATGCCCACCAAAAAAAACCAAAAGTGCCCGTTCACGCCATCGCGACGGCAGAGCATCCAATGATTCGCTTTATTGGTCATCCCGATTTAGAGAGCAACCTCCCCTTCTTTGCCCCTTGGCTGAGCAAATTACCACTTTGGATTGCCGAGGGTAAGCAGCCTTATTTGATGATCCACACACCGGATAACGTAGAAGGCCCCCAGTTAGCCAAACGACTTTACCAACAATTACAGCAACAAGTGAAACTGCCCAATCTGTCTGATTTTCCTGCCAATAGTGGCAATAGCCAAATACAGATGTTCTAAGCTGCGTCTTGCAATGCATGACAGCTAGAGGAAATTCCCCTAAAATACGCGCCTTTTTACCGCCTATGTGAAGACAGGCAGTTTGTTAGCAGAGAATGGTTATGAACCCAAAAAGCAATCCAGACACTATTTTTTCGGCTCCAATCGATAAAATTGGGGATTTCACCTTCGATGAACGCGTGGCGGAAGTCTTTCCAGACATGATTCAACGTTCGGTTCCGGGTTACAGCAACATCATTTCTGCCATTGGTATGTTGGCCGAACGTTTTGTCAAACCACACAGTAATGTGTATGACTTGGGTTGCTCACTGGGCGCAGCCACACTCTCGATGCGTCGCCACATCAAACAAGAAGGCTGTCAGATCATTGCGGTCGATAATTCTAAAGCGATGGTTGAGCGCTGCAAGCTTCACGTCAATGCTTATCGCAGTGATACCCCCGTAAACGTGATTGAAGCCGATATTCGCAACATAGATATCGAAAATGCTTCCGTGGTGGTTCTGAACTTTACTTTGCAGTTTTTATCACCGGAAGATCGTTACGTGTTGCTGGAAAAAATCTACGCAGGTTTACGTCCTGGCGGCATTTTGATCCTTTCCGAAAAGTACGTTTTTGAAGATCAAGTTTCTAATGAACTGTTGATTGACCTTCACCATGACTTCAAACGAGCAAATGGTTACAGTGAGCTAGAAATCAGCCAAAAACGCAGTGCCATTGAAAACGTGATGCGTCCAGATTCGAAGAAACAACACAAAGAGCGCTTCGCACAAATTGGATTCAGCAGCTACGATGTTTGGTTCCAATGCTTTAACTTTGGTTCGATGTTTGCGATTAAGTAGCGAGAAGCGAGAAGCGAGAAGCGAGAAGCGAGAAGCGAGAAAGTCTTAACGTTTCGCATTTAGTGTCAATTTTTAATTTATTACTCAGTGAAAAACGATGTTTAATTTTGCTAATTTTTACCAGTTAATCGCTCAAGACACTCGTCTTCAGCCATGGCTAAACATTCTACCTCAACAGCTAACAGATTGGCAAAATGCTGAGCATGGTGATTTCCCTCGCTGGTTAAAAGCACTCAATAAGATCCCAGAAGGCGCACCCGATCAGATAGACATTAAGCACTCTGTCACCATTAGCAACGACACGCCGTTCCATCACGGAGAGTTGAAGAAGCTCGAAAGCTTGCTGCGCACTTTCCATCCTTGGCGTAAAGGCCCTTATACCGTTCACGGCATTCATATTGACACCGAATGGCGCAGTGACTGGAAATGGGACCGTGTTCTGCCTCATATATCACCATTAAAAAATCGTAGCGTGCTGGATGTCGGTTGTGGTAACGGTTATCACATGTGGCGCATGTTGGGTGAAGGTGCACGTCTGTGCGTGGGTATTGACCCATCACACCTGTTTTTAATCCAGTTTGAAGCGATCCGTAAATTAATGGGTGGCGATCAGCGTGCACACCTACTGCCATTGGGCATTGAACAGCTACCAAAACTTGAGGCGTTTGATACCGTTTTCAGCATGGGGGTGTTGTATCACCGTCGCTCTCCGCTTGACCACTTGATTCAACTGAAAGATCAGCTTGTCTCTGGCGGTGAATTAATTCTGGAAACTTTGGTGATAGAAGGGGATGAAACCGCCGTTTTGGTTCCCAAGGAACGCTACGCTCAAATGCGCAATGTGTATTTCTTCCCTTCGGCTCGCGCTTTAAAAGTGTGGTTAGAATTGGTTGGCTTTGAAGACGTGCGCATCGTGGACGAAAACGTCACTTCCGTCGACGAGCAACGCACCACCAATTGGATGACTCACAATTCACTGCCGGATTATCTCGACCAGAATGACCCAAGCAAAACCGTGGAAGGCTACCCCGCGCCTCGCCGTGCTATTTTGGTGGCGAAAAAGCCATAATTGACACAGTTTTGACTCAATAATTTGAGTATCACTAAACCCTAACAAGAGGATGCTTCACGCATCCTTTTTTATACGCTACACTCCTCTTTACAATAACTTATTCCCCTAATTCACTTTTTAAGGCATTCAATGTTTATAAGATTGACGCCAGTACTCGCTCTCGTTTTGTTATCTGGCTGTACTTTAACCAATGGTGAGCAATATCATCAGAAAACCCTGACCGCCCTCCAAGACTCTGAGGCTCGCATTACGAATAAGATAGAGAATCTCACTCTGCAATCTTCTAACCAAGTTGACTATATCGAGAGCCTTGAGACACAGATTACCGAGCTGCAGAGCAAAGTCGATCAGTTGCAAGTCGCTCAACAGCAATCGCTTGAGAACAACGACAGAAAAAAACCTGAGCCAAAAGTATTAGCAGCACCGCCTGCCCCCGCCAAAAATCAAATCATTCTTGGTGCGATAGAGAAAGTGACTATCGACTCTATTAATCAGTCATTTGATGCCCGTGTCGACACTGGTGCTACCACCTCATCACTGAATGCCGTTGATATCGAAATGTTCGAGCGAAATGGTAAAGATTGGGTTCGCTTCCACCTCTCTGATCCCGAACAACCTGGTACTGACCAAAACTGGATTGAAGCCCCCGTTATTCGTTATGTGAAAATTCGTCAATCAACAAACGATGATACCGAACGCCGCGCCGTCGTCGAACTGTGGGTCAAAGTGGGTGCAATCAAAGAGAAAGCACAATTTACATTGGCAGATCGCTCACAAATGAGCCATCCCGTTCTTCTAGGACGTGAATTTATTCGCGATATTGCTCTTGTAGACGTCAGTCGCAGTTACATTCAAACCGGACAAAAGAATAAGTAAGGTAGGCTATGACTTCCCGAGTTCCCTTTTATCTTTCTATCATCCTGCTGATTGTCGCAGGGATAACACTCAGTGTGTTTCGCCATCAAACCTATGGCGTGCCATGGACGCCCGGCGAAAGCCGTCAGATCTGGGATATTGAAGCGCGCATTGAATTTAACGCCAGCGGTCAAGAGGTAAAAGCCTCACTTGCAGCACCTCATACTCAAAATGGCTTCACCTTGATCAATGAGACAGCATCCTCTCCAGGCTATGGCGTCTCTTATGTTAATACCGCATCGGGTCGTCGCGCTGAGTGGTCTATTCGACAAGCAAGTGGCCCGCAAACCATTTACTACAAAACGCAGTTTTTAGTCGACCCACAAGCAAAAGTGACCGTTCAACCGCCTACAGAGCCTATCAGCAAGCCAACTTACTCGAATCCGGAGCAAACTGCGGCACAAGCGCTCATTGATCGCGCGATGAGACGTTCCTCAGACAACATTACGTTTACCCGTGAACTCATTAAAACGCTAAACGACCCCGATAGCCAAAACGCGGCGTTGTTGCTTAACAACACCGATCGCGCCACTACCCTCTACAAGTTGCTTTCAACGGCTGAGGTTCAAAGCAAAATCGTTGGGGTCATTTCACTGGAAGATGGTCGTCGTCGCCAAACGATTGAATCCATGATCCAAGTGTGGGATGGCAGTAACTGGGTGCTGTTCTCGCCAAATTCAGAGCAACATGCCGACCAAGGTAACTTACTGGTGTGGGATGACTCAAACGTTTCACTACTGGATTTAGTCGGCGGACAAAACAGCCAAGTGCATTTCTCAATGATTGCACAAGACATTACGCCACAAGCCGCCACCGATAATAAAGTGGAAGCCGATGGACTACTCAATCTCTCGATTCACAGCTTGCCTCTCGAAGAGCAAGCGATGTTTAAGACCATCATGTTAGTGCCGATTGGCGCACTCATTGTGGTGTTCTTGCGTGTCATCATTGGTTTGAAAACATCCGGCACCTTTATGCCAGTACTGATTGCCGTGGCGTTTGTACAGACGCAACTGGTGACAGGTATCGTCGGTTTCTTATTGATTGTGGGTACGGGTTTGATCATTCGTAGCTACCTCTCCAAGCTGAACTTGCTGTTGGTTGCGCGGATATCTGCGGTCATTATTACCGTTATTCTGATTATTTCCGTGTTCACCGTCGTGGCATTCAAGATTGGTCTAACCGAAGGCCTTTCGATTACCTTCTTCCCGATGATCATCTTGTCATGGACCATCGAACGTATGTCGATTCTGTGGGAAGAGGAAGGCGCAAAAGAGGTGGTACTGCAAGGCGGTGGTTCACTGTTTACCGCAGTATTGGTTTACCTTGGCATGACTAACCCATACATCCAGCATCTGACCTTTAACTTCATTGGTCTGCAGCTTGTTGTACTGGCGGCAATCTTGCTATTGGGTACTTACACTGGATACCGCATTACCGAGTTGCGCCGCTTTAAGCCATTGGTGGAGGATTAATCTATGTTCTCCTTTTTGTCTAAGTACACATCGCCGATGAAGCTGCGACGCAAAGGGATCATGGGAATGAATAAGCGTAATCACGCTTATATTGGTCGCTATAATGACCGTTCCAAATACCCTTTGGTGGATGATAAGCTTAAAACTAAAATCATCGCGCAACGAGCGGGCTGTACAGTGCCACAGTTGATTGGCGTGATCAGCAATCAAGCAGATGTAAGACGCATTCACGAAATGGTCAAAGATTGGCCCGGGTTTGTGATTAAACCCGCTCGTGGTAGTGGCGGTAAAGGCATTCTTGTTGTGACCTCGCACAAAGAGGGCGTTTACACCAAGCCTTCGGGTTCCACCATCAACAAAGAAGAGATTGAACGCCATATCTCAAACGCGCTAGCAGGCTTGTTCTCTCTTGGTGGTAAGAACGATGTGGCCGTAGTCGAGAACTTAATTAAGTTTGATGATTGCTTTGATGGATTCAGTTTCGAAGGGGTGCCCGATGTGCGGATCATCGTGTTCAAAGGCTACCCTGTGATGGCAATGATGCGCTGCTCAACAGCCGCGTCGGATGGAAAAGCCAACTTGCACCAAGGTGCGGTTGGGGTTGGTATTGATATTGCGACGGGGAAAGCGATTCGCGCGGTGCAGTTCAACCAACCTGTTACTCACCATCCAGATACAGGAAAAGATCTTGCTACCTTGCAAGTGCCTCATTGGCAACGTTTGTTGACCTTGGCAGCCAGCGCGTGGGAAATGACCGGGCTGGGTTATCTCGGCACCGATATGGTGTTGGATAAAGAAGAAGGACCAATGGTATTGGAACTCAACGCACGCCCTGGTCTGGCGATTCAAATTGCCAACGGTGCGGGGCTTTTACCACGCTTACACCATATTGAGAACTTGGGCGCACCACTGGTCTATCCCTCAGCAGAAGAGCGTGTGGCGTATTCAATGCGTCAATTTGGCGCAAAACAAGATTTTGATAGCAGCGCAAGCTAACTCAATCCATGCGTAACTTATGCGACAAACGCCCGCTATGATTGCGGGCGTTTTCTTGTTGGCCACTTGAGCGCAGCTGCGGTTTTTTATTCTAAAACGTCGACCACGACACTCCTAACAACATTTAAGCCACTGGCGTCGTTTCCTTTATCGCACAACCCAAACCCGCATAGTTGGCTTTAATCGCATCGGCGATTTTCTCTGCAATCATGATGGTCGGCGCGTTGGTGTTTGCACCAATCAAGGTCGGCATAATGGAGGCATCCACCACTCTTAGCCCCGCCAAGCCATGGACTCTAAGCTGATGATCAACCACGGCTAACGGATCACTGGCCACGCCCATTTTGCACGTGCCAACCGGATGATATTGTGTATCAGCACGGTTGCGAATGTCCTGCTCTATCGCTTTGTCATCCGAGGCATCAACGGGATAAAAGCTCTCCCCTCGAATGTCATCAAACGCCGAGCTCTCCAACATTTGCTGCTGTTTTTTCCAACCTTTGATCATGATTTCCATATCTTCTGGATGCGTAAAAAACGCAGGGTCAATGTGGGGCACATCGTAAGGGTTTGCACTGTTCAGTTTGACGCGGCCAACACTTTTGGGTCGTAATAAGGTCACATGGCTACTAAAGCCGTGGCTTGCATGAATTTTACGCGCATGATCGTCCACTACCGCCACGACAAAAACAAACTCCAGATCGGGGATCTCTACACTGTCATCAGAGCATAAGAAGCCGATCCCCTCAGCAAAATTGCTGCTCATTTTGCCTGTCCGTTGCGTAATCCATTGTGGCACCGCTTTGGTTAATTCCGACGCCATACGAAGTGAGACACCAAAAGTATCGCGCTTGGCACTGCAACGATAGGTATGAACTAAGTCAATGTGGTCTTGCAAGTTCTCCCCCACCCCGGGCAATGAGTGAACTTGCTGAATACCATATGGCTGTAAATCCTTCTTCGCCCCGACGCCCGAAAGCAAAAGCAGTTGTGGAGAGCCAAACGCGCCAGCAGATAAAATCACTTCTCGCTTGCAGCGGATCTGAAACGTGTGGCCTTTTTGACCATATTCGACGCCAACCGCTCTCTTGCCTTCAAAGAGAATTTTATGGGTGGTCGCTTGAGTTAACACCGTTAAATTTGGCCTGCCCAAATGAGGAGTAAGATACGCTTTGGCGGCACTGCACCTTTCACCATTCATTTGTGTCACTTGAGTGGCCATCGCTCCCAACTGTTGCGCGCCATTGATATCGGGATTGCGTGGGACGCCGATCGACTCGCAAGCGGCCAAATAACGTTCCAGCACGTCACTCGGCGAGCGTAAATTGGTGACATTCAAAGGGCCACCTTGGCCATGAAACTCATCACGATGGATTTCGTTGTTCTCCGCTTTTTTGAAATAGGGCAAGCAGTCGTCGTAACTCCAACCGACGTTTCCCAAACTGGCCCATGAGTCGTAGTCGTATCGATGCCCTCTGGCGTACATCATGGCATTGATAGAACTGGAACCGCCTAACGTTTTGCCCCGTGGTTGATACCCTTTTCTGCCATTCAAACCAGCTTGCGGGATGGTTTCAAACCCCCAATTGTTTATTTTGGTGGGCATCATCGCCACCATCCCAACAGGCGTATGAATAAGAGGACTGCTATCTTTGCCCCCCGCTTCCAGCAAACAAACGGTGACGTCAGGATCTTCCGTCAATCGAGACGCCAACACACAACCGGCAGAGCCGCCACCGACAACAATAAAATCATATTCCTTCATGCTCTCTCCTCTACCTCGACTGGGTATTTTCTGTTTAAGACATTTTTCAATGCCATCAGCACGGTTGAAGCTGTTTAAAAATCACTCTTTGAGCGTGAGATCTGGTTTGCCAGCAAACACTCTTACCACCAGTTTTTGCACCCAATTGCCATATGGTGGCGCAAACAACTGAATCGGAAACCAATCGCGCATTTTCAAGACAGTTCGCGCGTGGCTAAGTTCGCGAAAGCCCTCTTCGCCATGGTAGTTGCCGATGCCAGAATTACCGATACCGCCAAACGGCACAGAATGGTTGAGCACATGCCAGCCCCAGCCATTGATAGTAACACCGCCACTGTGGGTTTGAGTGAGCAAGGTTTCACGTTGTTTTGGATGATGGCTAAACAAGTAACACGCCAGAGGCCTTGGTCGTTGGTTGATATAGTTGATGACCTCTTCGATGGCCTGAAAGGTGTGAACAGGTAGCAGAGGCCCAAAGATCTCTTCTTGGCAGATACGCATATCTGGCGTCAGGTTGGTCGCAATATACAGCGGCGTTTTTCTCCCTTCCCCAGCTTCAAGACATTGGGTAATCGTCGCTCCTTTGCTTCGCGCATCCTCAAGCAAACTATGGAATCGCTGGTACTGCGCGTCGTCGACTAGCGCGGTGTAATCTTGGTTGGCTTTGAGATCGCCGTACATGCTTTGATGGGCGGATTTCAACGCATCAACAAAGGCTTCCTGCTTACCTTCAGGCACAAACGCGTAATCCGGAGCGATACAGATTTGCCCAGAGTTGAACCCTTTTCCATGAGCAATTCGCTGCGCTGCTTTCGCTATCTCATAATCATCAAACACCACCACTGGCGACTTGCCCCCCAGCTCTAACGTCACCGGTGTGAGATTGGCGGCGGCATTTGCCATGATGATCTTTCCGCTCGCAGGAGACCCAGTAAACACCAAATGATCAAAAGGCAAATGTGAAATGTCCATCGCTTCTGGATGCGTGCCTTCAACGATACGAACTAGATTTGTTGGGTAGATTTCGGCAAGCATACGACGGAGCTGTCGCGTGGTTTGCGGGCAATTGGGTGGCATCTTAATCATGCAGCGGTTGCCCGCGGCTAGCGCCGTGATCATGGGGCCTATCGAGAGGTACAAAGGGAAGTTCCAAGGGCAGATAATGCCTACCACGCCTTTCGGCTGATAACGAACCTCCAGTTGGTTGCCTTTAAACAGCCACTCTGTCGCTCTTCGGCTGGGCTTCATCCACCCCTTTAAATGTTTGAGCACATGGTTGATATCAAGAATTGGCGCAAGCACATCCGCCATGATGGACTCGGTATGGCTTCGACCTCCAAAATCTTGACTCATAGCTTCTGCCAGTACGTCTTGATAGCGAGAAAGTTGTTTTTTTAGCGCCAGTAATCGATGTTTTCTCTCCACATAGCTTGCGCTAGGCTCCGCTTGATAAGCCATTTGTAATTCGGAAAACCACGTTGCAAGTTCGCTTGCTGTGGCGTCATGGGTTGCTATCATTCCTTGATCGCGATGTACGTCCCTATCTTGCCTAGCCAGTACATTCATGTTTCTCTCCCACGGTGCAATTTAAATGATTACAACATTTTGATAACATGATGCACAGGTTACAAAAAGACAAAAAACGGTGATATTCGGACAAAATTCTCTTAAGGTGACTGAATCGTACCTCAGTCCGCGCTAGGATGACGTTGAAATGGAGAGGGACAATGAAATACGTTGCCGTTTATGAACCGGATGCTCAAGCTTGTGGCATTTTAGATCTGCAGTTACTCAACCGCTATTTGGAATCAAAAGTCAGCATTGACTCACTGCTGCTCGGCAGTAGTCTCAGTGTTTCGCAACTCTATACTCCGGACACGCACATCACACTCGCACAAAAATTGGTGATTTTTAGCAATGCCTTAGCCCATTCAGAAGAGGGCGGATTAGGTCTACGTGTCGGTCAGCAAGCCCGCTTTAGTGATTTTGGCGTGCTGGGTTACGCGATATTTAGCAGCAATACGCTTTTCGATGCGATGATGATTGGTTTTAAGTATTTGCGATTGGCCGGCCCTGTGCTCAAAAAGACCATGGGTATCGAAGGCCATACCGGCTATTTTCGCGCCGAACAATTGATTGATTTGCAATCTCTTTTGCCGTTTTGTTGTGAATATTGGTTTGCTGCAATACACAGCTTATGCGAAGAAGTGATGCAAAAGCCCTTCCCTTCCACGATTATCCGTTTCCCCTATCCCGAACCGGAATACAGTGAACTGTATCGGCAAATATTCCACTGCCAAATCGAGTTTAACAGCCCACGTTTAGAGTGGCAGTTTGATGCCAAGAGTTTGCAAGAGCCCCTTCCCGCGGCCAATACTGCCACACTGCAACTGTGCCTTAAGTCGTGTGACGAAATGTTGGAGAAAGTAAGCGGCAAAGCGAGCCTAAAGGAAAAAATCACCCAAATGTTTGTGGAAAGACCAGGGTATTATCCGTCTATTGAAACTTTGTCCGCCGAACTTGGCATGTCCTCAAGAACCCTTCGCCGTCGCTTGAAAACAGAAGAGAGTAGTTACCAAAAAATCTTAGACCATGTGCGCTTCCACTTTGCCCGCCACTACCTTGCTTCCACGAAAATGAGCATTGAAGAGATTGCAGAGCGTGTCGGTTTTTCCGATAGCGCCAATTTCCGTCACGCATTTCGCAAATGGAGCGGCGCGTCACCGAAGCAATTCCGCCAGCAAGCGCTGACTCGCCCTGAGCTTCATCAACCATAAAAAAACGCCCGCGATGATCATCGCGGGCGTTTGGTTTTATCGCTATTGAGTTTACGCTTCAAACTCTTCGATCATCTGTTGCGCTTCACTCTTCGGTTTCTGCTCTTGGCCAAAGCCACGCAAACCGACGACATGCACGTGTTCGTGATCTTTAAACACTTTACGCACCAGTTTATAAGTGGTGCCTTTCTCTGGGCTGATGTTCTCTGGCGCCGCGATAAGAAGTTGCATATCGAGGCGATCACAAAGCTCAAACAGTGTTGAGATCGATTTCGCATCCAGACGCGCCGCCTCATCAAGGAACAGCAAACGACACGGTACGATGTCTTTGCTGCGCAGACGACGTGACTCTTCTTCCCAACTTTGCACCACCATCAAGAGAATAGATTGGCCAGTACCAATCGCTTCACCAGTAGACAGTGCACCCGATTCCGCTTGTAGCCAACCATCAGAGCCACGGTTTACTTCAATGCTCAGCTCAAGGTAGTTGCGGTAATCCAGCAGTTCTTCACCCAAGACTTGTGGTGAACGTTGCCCCATATCAATGTGCGGGTTAACGCGCTGGAACAATTTTGCCATCGCTTCAGAGAAGGTATAACGTGCTGTTTCAAACAGATCTTTGTGTTGTTCTTGCTGCGTGGCGAGACCATTCAATAACACTTCATGGCTTTCGCGCACTTTCACATTGAGTCGAACGCCCTTCACCTGACCAAACGAGATGTTGGACAAGCCTTGGTTCAACATACGAATACGGTTCTGTTCACGTTGGATGGTTTTCTTAATGATGCTCGCCACCGACTCAGAACTGATGGCCAAACGGTTTTCACGCATGGTCAACTCTTCGGTCAAACGAGCCAGCTCCACTTCCATCTCTTCAATCGCTTCGACCGGATCATCGGTATGGATGATGTCTTGGCGAATTCGCTCTCGTAAGTGCTGGTAAACCGCAATGTAGAACAATACTTTACGTTCAGGACGCGCATTATCTTCAGAGAGTCGCAGTGCATCACGCAGATCATCATTGTTGGCAACTGCAAGACGCAGCGCACCCAGTGATTTATCCGACATGGAACGCAGTTCGCCCGCCGACAAGTAAGCCAGCTCACGTTTATGTAGACGGCGCTCTACGTCGTTTTCACGTGCTAAACGCAGTACTGAGCACCAGCCTGCTTTCGCAGCAACGACAAACGTACGCAGTTCTACGTACTCTTTTTGCACCTTCTTCAAGCGCTTGGCGAGTTCTTTCATGCCCAGCTCTGTGGAAGTGAGGGTACGTTCGTACTCGCTCTTACGGCTGCGTGAGGTGTGCAAACGCTCGTGAAGTTCATCACGACGGCGAATCGCGCGCTCCAACGCCCCTTCATCAGCACTGACACCAAACTCTGCCAGCTCTTGCTTAAATTCTTGAACCGTTTCCAGTTTCGCTTGATATGAACTCTTTAGAGAGGCCAACACTTGGTTGTATTGGTTCATCTGCTCTTGCTGCTGCTTGAGCTCATCACGGTAACGGCTACGTGCACGTTCTGCTTCCACCAATTTCGCTTTGAGCTGTTCACTCAGCTCGCTGCTCTTGCTAAGCAGATCAACCGAATCGGCATAAGCAAAATAGTGGCGGCGTTCAACCAAATCCGACAAGGCGAAGATTTGCTTCTTCAACGTTTGCAGTTGGCTATCTGCGCTTTGATATTGCGCTTCCAGTGCATCGAATTGCTCAGGATCCGCCTCAAGTACCGCTAATTGGCTTTCTAACTGCTCAACCGCTTTGGCGTGTGCGTTCAAGAACTGCTTCGCATCGGCCAATTGAGCGATTTTCTCTTCCAGTTCCGCGAAACGCTCTGCGATGGTGTCATCGCTGATCACCGCCATCATCGGTGCCAATTTATCCAACATGGTAAGCGCTTGCTTACTGTTTTGGATTTGGCTGCGCATCTGCTGCTCTTTCGCTTCCAACTCAGCCAGAGTGCGCGTCAATTGGTTACGCTTATCGCGCGCAATCACCAAGGCTTGCTCAGGATCCGCGGCAAAGGCCACTTGGATGTGCTCCGCGACAAACTGGTTAAACGCTTGGAATAGACGCTGCATTTTCTGCGCGTCAAATGCCGCTTTCGCGTGCTTTTCAACGACTTCTTCTCGCTCGCTACGCAGCAGCTCTAGACGTTGTTCACGTGCTGCGCGACCAAACAGCGGGATCACTGGGAAGCGAGAGTAACGCATTTGACGATCGTTCAAACGCACGCACACTGCGCCCTCTAGCTCTTCCGCTTTGATTGAGCTGTCATCAAAGGCATCCACATCGCCTTCAATGATGTAAAGATCCTCAGGACAGTCGTCGAGTTCCACCAGCTTTTCTTCGATGCCCGACAAATCAGACACCACAATCGCGTGACGTGCAGGGCCGTACATCGCACTGAAGTAAGGCGCATCGTCAATGGTGATGTCGTCATAGATCTCAGAAAGTAAGACACCGCCTAGCGTATCCGCTAAGCCTTTCAAACGTGGGTCATTAGAACCACCAGGAGAGGCCAGACGTTCAATTTCACTTTCCAGTTGGCTGCGACGCTCTGCCAGCTTGTCTTTGGCTTGAGAAAGCTGTTTCTCTTGCTCAAGAACTTGCTGCATTTGTGACATCACTGATTGGCTATCCGCCAGCTCAGCGCCACTTTGCTCACGCAGTTTTTCCAGTGCATCATTGGCCGCAATCCATTTTGGTGCGATTGCCTGAAGCTGCGTGATGTCACTTTGTAAATCTTGCTCCTGACGACGCTGCTCGCTACGCAACTCGCGATTCTCTTCCAACGCAATCTCAAGAGAGTCCAGTTGAGCATGATGACGTTCACGCTCTTGCTCGAATATCACTTCATCATCAAGCATGACTTGGTGTGCTTTTTGGTATTCCACGACCAAAGCTTGCGCTTGGTTTTGCTGATTCAAGCTACGTTCTAAATCACGATGTTGCGCACGCCATTGGTTTTCGTTTTGCACCACTTGCTGAGCGGAGCGCGCTTGTTGAATGGCCGCTTTGGCATGGCGAGAGGCTTCGGCACGTTCCACTTGACCGGCAATGCTGTGTACCAATTTCAGCGCATTTTCAAACTGCTGCGCAGCCGCGGAGGACATGTCCAGTTTGTGCTTAAGCGCCAACAAGGATTGAGTCTGTTCCGCTTCGCTTTGGGTTAACTGCGCCACCAAAGCTTGCGCTGATTCAGCGGTCAACGTGCTGTCAGACAAAAGCACTTTGGCTTTTTCTAGCGCTTGAACTGCCTGTTGATATTGCAGCGCGCGAGTTTGCTGCACATCCAACGCTTGTTGGTAATCGGCCAACTGCGTTTTCAGGCTATCTACTTCGTTTTCTGCAACCGTAGACTGCTCTTCGGCCATTAAGACGCGCTCTTGCGCTTCTTCCACGACCATGGATTGCTCTTCAAGACGCTCATTCAGCTCTTCAAGATCTTCTTGGTAACGCTCGATTTTCTCTTGCTGACGCAAAGCATTTTGCACCAACTGCAAGTGGTCAGAAGCACCTTGATAGTCTTGCTCCAATGCCGATTCTGATTCAACCAGCATTTCCAATTCTTGCTGAACTTGGTTCAGTAAGCGGTTTTGCTCGATCAGTGTCTCGCGCGAGCTAAAGAGTTCAGAGCGTAGTGACAAACTTTGCTCTAATTTCTTGTGACGTTCATTGGCGTGACGCATATAGTCTGCCGCCACATAGTTGGTGGATTCCGTGATCAAATGCTTGAAAAGATCGCGGTCGGCTTGCGTCGTTTTGATCGCTTCTAGCGTCATACGGTTTTCACGCAGTGCCGATTCCATATCTTGGAACGCTTTCTTCACCCCACCATTTTGCGGCAACAAGTAATCACGCAGCGAGCGAGTAATCGCACTCGAGATCCCGCCATACAATGAAGCCTCAATCAGACGGTAGAACTTCGAACGGTCGCTTGAGTTGCGTAATTTTTTCGGAATAACGCCAAACTCAAACATCTGTGCATGGTAATCAACAATCGAAGCGAAGCTCTTAAACTGAACGCCCTCGTACTGAGCAACGCTCTCTTTCACTTCGTTGATTTGACGAACGCGCGCCTGAGTGGCCGAGACCGATTCAATCAGCACATCCGTTGGCTTCACATGACTTGGCAAGCCTTGAATCACAAACGGCTTGATGTCCACTTTTTTGTCACGGCCCGCTACTTGCTGTAGCTTCACCGCAAACAGTAGGCGTTGATTGCGTGAGTTCACGACATCCAATGCCGCGTAACAGGCACCCGGTTGTAACTTACCGTACAAACCCTTATCGCGAGAGGCTTGGCTGCTGCCCGCTTCGGTTGTGTTACGGAAATGCAGCAAACTTTGGTCTGGAATCAACGCGGTAATGAACGCCGCCATCGTGGTTGATTTACCTGCACCATTACCACCTGACAGGGTGGTGACCAATCCATCAATATCAAAGGTACGAGCGAAAAAGCCGTTCCAGTTGACCATGGTCAGCGATTGATATTTACCTCTTTCAATCATGCTTCACCTTCTAATTCAGCTTGCTCGTTATAATTCTGTTCTTCTTCGTCAGCCAGTAGGCTTGCCTGAGTCGGCTCTTGAATGTGAACCACCGCTTCACCATCGCGGATCAAACGCAATTGTGCTTCGCGAATATCATCTCCAGCGCGCACATCCGCACCAAAACGGAACACCGCTTCACTGATGCTGAATTTGCCGCTGTCTCCCACATTGATGATCATGCCTAAACGGCGTAAACGTCTTAATGAGGTTCGTACTTTTTCGAACAACTTTTCACGATCGAGATCCGACCCCGATGCACGGTTGGTCACCAACTTCATCAGTTTCTTTTCATCGGTCAGTGCGATCAGCTCTTCATACAACTCTTGATTGGTAAAGATACCTTCATGTGCCAAACGCTCTGGGCTCAAGTAAAGGAAACAGAGCACCTTACCCACCAACATGTCCAGCTCAGAGAGCACACTACGGGCAATCAATGAGGTTGAACGCGGACGAAGGTAAAAGAAACCTTCTGGCGCTTTCACCAACTCTGTGTTGTAACGTTGGTAAAAAGCCGACAGCTCTACTTCGTAATCCGACAGCAGTGCGTGGTTATCTAAATCTTCACTCGAGATGTGACGACCTGCGCGCAGCATGCTATCCAATGCTGGAAACAGCGGGTTGCAAATCGCTTTGGCCAGATTTTCTGGCATGTATTCATTAATATCGGTCGATGACATTTGCTTGTACCTTTGCGCCGTAGTCGTTAATTGCCTGCCAATCTGGCTGAATCGCTTGGTAATCCGATTCGGAATAACCCATGCGCACCGCTTGGTCGATAACGATACGAGCTAAATCGAAATGATGAGTGCGAGGGTGCTGCGCGAGATAATCTTTCAGCACAATGCCGAGATCGATCGGCTTGCCGTTGTCTTTATGGAGACGCAACATCTCACCGATACGCTCGGCAAGCTCATCATTGACTTGTTGAAACTCTTCATACTCCACTTCAAGTGGCACTTGCCCGGTCACTTCGTCGTCACGAAGCACTAAGGCTTCATCACGCAAATCGCTCAAACGCTCCGCATCTGCGTAAGTGAGATACCATGGCATGTCGAAGTAATCTTTGACCGATTGGCGTAGACGAGTACTGAAGATTCGGTTTTTATCCATATCAATCGCGGTACGGATAAATTTGTGAACATGGCGGTCGTAACCGATCCACAGATCGATGGCTTGTTGACCCCAACTGGTGATGCGATCGAGCTTCATCTGCAACCCAAACAGCGTTTCTTCGATAAATTCGAGCTCTTCATCCCCATAGACCAACTCTTGAATATCCAAGATCTGAGTTTGCAGCTCATCCCCGGCCGCTTGCAGCGTATCTTGTAGCTCTTTGAGCGTGTTCGAGGTTTCTGAAAGCAGTGACTCACAGTTGTTGATCGCTTCACGCCAATCTTTGTTCAGCAGATCGGCAATTTGCTGCTTAACCGATTGTTGTTGCTCATCCATCACGCGTTGGTTGAGATCGATTTGATCAAAAATCTCACCCACTGAATATTTCAGCACCGCATACACATTTTTCTTCCAATGCCCTGCCGTCCCGCCTTGCTTGGCAGCTTCAATGGCTTTCGCCATTTCGCCAGCCACCATGGAGAGCTGAATCGATAATCTAAGCTTGGAGAATTCTCGATGACGGACATAGTAGTCGGTAATGCCGATCGCCAGCGGCGAAAGACGGTAGATGCTGGCACCTTCCGTCATTTCGCTGGTAAAGCGGCTGATCAGGCGCTGCTTAACCAACTCATTGATGGCGTTGTTGGCGCGAAACGCTGAGGCTTCACCCGTTTCTTCAAACAGTCGAGTGACGATAGTAAACGCATCATGCAGCTCACCTTCACCCAACTCTTCATCAAACCTTTCGTTACTTAATACAGCGATGGCGATGAGAAACGCCAATCGCTCGGTGGTCAGGTTCAATGAGAAATCGTGCTGCTTAACCCAACTAACCAATTCATCGATTGGTTGCTCTGCAGCATTGAGAGTTGTCTCACTCATTGTTATTCCTGTTTATCTTTCTTCTTAGCCCACACATGAATGTATCGGCCCAGCGAGAGGTAAGGCTCTTGGCGACACAGACGTCGTTCTAACTCGAGCACATCCTCGTACTGGTAATCACCCATATTCTGTCTGTTCCCTATATAGTCACTGAAACAGCGAATACCGGATTTTCCATAAATGTCAAAGCCTGCGTCTTCAATCCACTGATAAACAGATTGAGGTTCTAGGCCTTTTTGCGGTTGCAGCTTAAAGCGTTTGCGATGAGGCATACCCTCAAGAATATGTGGGATATTGCCACAAACCACATTCTTATAAACCAAGCCATGGTGGTTGTAGAACATAATCGACGCGGCGCCACCCGGTGCGACTTGTTCCAATACCGTTTCCAAAGCGGATTTTGGATCCGCCAACCATTCCATCACGGCATGAAACATCACCACATCAACTGGCTCTGCTAGGTGCTCACCAATCTTCTGCACCGGAGAATGGATCAGCCGATACTGCTCAAGCAAGCCATTTTTTGCAATATCCTGCTCTGCTAATTGCAGCATTTCAGAAGATAGATCACATAAGGCAATGTGATGTCCGAGTTTGGCAAGCTTTTGTGACATTTGTGCCAACCCGCCCCCCGCATCTAATACGGTTAGCGACTGTTTGGCCTCGTCAAAGGTGGCTAACAATTGTTGAAGATCTTCCCAAACAATCACTTGGCGAATCTCGCCTTTGTCTGACCCGTAAATATTTTTTGCAAATTTGTGGGCAATATCGTCGAAATTACGGTCTTGGTTCACAGCAGCTTGAGTTATCATATCTAATCGTGCTGCTATTCTGTCATAAGGAAAGCAGATATAAAGAGGCATTCTCTTATTTTTATTATCAAGTGATGTTTTTTCGGACTATTTCTGTATGTTTGAGCTGAAAAAAGTGCTCTCGGCACTGTTAATGCCTTTGCCAGCACTACTTTTAATAGGCTTAGCTGGTCTGATGCTGATTATGTTTAGTACCAGACAAAAAACGGGGTGTTTCATCATATTATTCTCCTTTTTGGGGATATTCTTGGTTTCTTTCCAACCCGTTGCCAGCAAGTTATTAATGCCATTAGAAAGGCAATACTCTGTATTTCTACCCGAAGTACAAACCGTCGATTACGTCATGGTATTGGGCAATGGCCATGTGGTGGATGATCAAATCCCCCCTACGTCTGAGTTAAGCCGTGCTTCGTTGATGCGTTTGACGGAAGGAATTCGTATTTTAAAGATGTATCCGGGCTCAAAGTTGATTCTGTCTGGCTATGCGGGCGGCTCAGAAACCAGCCATGCTCGCATGATGGCAAACGTGGCTTTGGCTCTGGGTGTCGCGAAATCAGACATTATTCTTCTTGAAGATGCCAAAGATACTTGGGAAGAAGCGCGACAAGCAGCGGCATTTGTGCGTCAAAAACAGCTGGTTTTGGTCACTTCAGCCAGTCACATGGCACGTGCAATGAAAGAGTTTCATGACGCTGGCATAACGCCGTTACCCGCGCCAACAAACTACCTTGCGCAAAAGAACATCTCTCAAGCTTGGGACAGATATGCCCCTAAAGCCATCTACCTTGAGCAAACAGAGCGCTACTGGTATGAAACCCTCGGCCAGCTATGGCAAGGCATGCGAGATTTGCTCCTTACTGACGAACAAATCATGGCAGAGAATCGCGCATCAAAATGATGAATCATGATCTGCAGAAACAAAAAAAGAGCTTAATCCGCTCTTTTTTTGTTTGTTAATTTTGGCTTTCTAAGCCACGCCTAGTCGCCTGCAAACATGTAGCCTTCACCGTGTACGGTCACAAAAATTTGTGGGTTTTTAGGATCAAACTCCATTTTTGCTCTCATGCGACGAATCAAAACATCAATCGTTCTGTCGTTTGGCGCGTCAACACGATGGCTAATCATGTTGAGAATGCGTTCACGGCTTAATACCTGATTTGGATAAGACGAAAGCGCCACCAGCAGCTCATATTCTGCCTTGGTCAACTTCACTGGCTCACCATTGTGGCTCAACGCTCGACGATGAATATCGAAGGTCCAGTCGCCAAAACGGACAATATGGTCTTCGTTTTCCGCATCTTGATGTTTTGAACCACCACTGCGCGCAAGCGAAATCCGCCACAACAAGTTTTTCACTCGAACCAGCAGTTCACGTAACTCAAATGGTTTGGTGACGTAGTCGTCTGCCCCCATCTCCAAACCAACAATTCTATCTATGCTATCCGTGCGTCCGGTTACCAAAATAATGCCAATGTCCGATTGGCTGCGTAGTTCACGGGTCAGCATCAAGCCGTCTTCACCTGGTAAGTTAATGTCTAACATCACCAAATCAACGCAGCTATTTTGCAAAATATGACGCATCTCGGCACCACTTTCCGCTTCACTTACTGTGTAACCTTCTTTTTGAAAATAACCCGCAAGTTTACTGCGAGTCACTACATCATCTTCTACGACTAATACGTGATAGCTCATTTACACCACTTCATGTCATTTCTGTCTACACGGGCAGACATTCTATTCATAACTAGTAACATTTCTAGTCATACTTCGTTTGAAATGCAAGTATCTTGATTTTTATTGATTCAAAACAAGCTTAATATCAGACCATTAACAAGCTCAAATATATTTATATTTTTCTTAACAATAGGCGTTATTGTTATTCATTTTTTTTGGTTACACTTATAGGAGATTGATTTAGGAGCGATAAATGATGCAAGAGATAAAAGCCTTTAATGAAAAACGTGCGGAAATATATTGGTGGCTTTCCAGCTTATTTGCCAAAGAACTGACTCAGGAAGAACTCGATAAATATCAAAGCATGGAAATTAGAGCGTTTTTAACGGGATTGGCTGAAAACGATGCTCTGCGACCATCCGTTAACGCCTTTGTCGACGCACTCAATCGTCTTGTTGACCGTCAAGATGCGCAATTGGAATTAGCGGCAGATTTTTGTGACCTATTTTTGAAAACCGCAAAACATGGCGCGCTGCCATACGCATCAATTTACCTTACAAAAGATGGCCTACTCAATGGCGAGCCGGCACAAAAAATGGATGCTTGGCTAAAAAAACATGGTGTGCAGGTCAATCAACAACTAAATGAACCGGCCGATCACTTAGCGATCATGCTCGACTTTCTTGGCAACCTCATCATTCGCTCAAATGAGTTTGAACAAGATCGCCACATGGAAGATGCTTTCATCGAGCAAAACACATTTATTCAAGAAATGTTGCTCTCTTGGTTACCTACCTTCTCTCAACGAGCAGCACAATATGATGAGTTTGGCTTCTATAACAGCGCAATAAAACTACTTGTTGCGTTTTGTATGCTGGACAGCGACTATTTAGTTGGATAATAATTACGCCCTTATCAATAGAGCAAACACTCGGTTACACTTTAACCACTAAAGTGTGAACACGGATACACATTTCGCTGTTTGAGTAGGTTGCCACTCTTGCCGTCTCAGTCTAAAATTGAGACCGCAATCGATAAAATATGATTTTAATGCAAACCGCTGAAATACAGCGGTTTTTGTGTTTATTTAAAGCTAAGCTGCTGCTTTTCTAGTGTGTCTTCCTTACAAAGCGAATTCGGAGAAAGGTAGCAAACTGTGTTGCAACAAAGAATCGTAGATTCAAAATGCAACCTTAGACAGGACAATACCTATGGCCACAATTAAAGATGTCGCGCGTCTCGCTGGAGTATCCACGACCACAGTGTCGCACGTAATCAACAAAACGCGTTTTGTTGCAGAAGCCACTCAAGAAAAAGTCATGAAAGCGGTTGACGAGCTCAACTACGCGCCTAGCGCAGTAGCGCGTAGCCTAAAGTGCAACACCACTCGTACTATTGGTATGCTGGTCACTCAATCTACCAATTTGTTCTTTTCTGAAGTGATTGATGGCGTAGAAAGCTACTGTTACCGCCAAGGTTATACGCTAATTCTTTGTAATACGGGCGGTATCTACGAGAAGCAACGTGATTACATTCGTATGCTTGCGGAAAAACGCGTAGATGGCATTTTGGTGATGTGTTCAGACCTCACTGAAGAACTACGCGAAATGCTTGATAAGCATGCAGATATTCCTAAAGTGATTATGGACTGGGGTCCAATCAGCTCACAAGCCGATAAAATTATCGATAACTCAGAGGAAGGTGGCTACTTGGCCACTAAGTACTTGATTGAAAATGGTCATACAAAAATTGCGTGTTTAAGTGGTCACTTTGAAAAAGCCGCGTGCCAAGAGCGCATCCAAGGCTTTAAACGCGCGATGAAGGAAGCTAATATTGCCGTTAACAACGAGTGGATCCTTGAAGGAAACTTTGAATGTGATACGGCTGTGATGGCTGCTGACAAGATCGCGTCGTGGCAAGATCGCCCAACGGCGGTCTTCTGCTTCAACGACACCATGGCACTGGGTTTGATGAGCCGCCTTCAACAGTCAGGCCTTCGCATTCCTGAAGACATCTCTGTGATCGGCTACGATAATATTGAGTTGGCGGAATACTTCTCACCACCGCTAACAACCATCCACCAGCCAAAACGCCGTGTTGGTAAAAATGCATTTGAGATCCTTCTCGAACGTATTAAGGACAAAGAGCATGACAAACGCGTGTTTGAAATGCATCCCGAGTTAGTGGTTCGTGATACCGTTAAAAAAATCAATTAGTTAAGACTAATATTCTAAAGCATCCAAATCTGGATGCTTTTTTTTTCATTCTTAGTAAGTGATTTGTTAAGTCAAATTCTGTTAAGTTCTTAAAAACGAGCATTCATTCACTTAACTGCAACTATTATCTGAACCAATGTCACATTTTTTATTTGAAAATGTGATGTTACTCCAATAGAAATCGTATCCTTCTAGTGTCACGCACAGGGCAAACCATTTGAAAAAGTGGGACGCAAAGCCTCCGGCCTAAACCAGACGTTTTTTGGTAGGTAGCGGGGTTACCGATGGCAAAAATGCATAACAACAAGTTTACCCATTAATGACATTGTATTTGCATTGGTTTGCTAATCTCTCGGACCTGATTTGGTGGCGTAATAGTAATTACACCGAGATAACACATCATGGATAAACCGATACTCAAAGATTCAATGAAGCTTTTTGAGCAACTTGGTGCGATAAAATCTCGCTCAATGTTTGGCGGATTCGGCCTTTTTGCAGATGAGACCATGTTCGCACTTGTGGTGAAAGACCAGCTTCATATTCGCGCAGATCAAAAATCAACATTACTTTTTGAAAAGCAAGGGCTCAAACCATACGTTTATACTAAGCGTGGGTTTCCTGTTGTCACTAAGTACTACGCGATTTCAGACGCGCTATGGCAAGACCAAAATGCACTACTCGCTTTAGCCAAACGTGCATTGGCCAGTGCTAATAATGATAAACAACTGCAAGCAACAGCAAAACCTGAACGATTAAAAGACCTACCTAACCTGCGTTTAGCCACCGAACGAATGCTTAAAAAGGCGGGAATTGAAACAGTCGAGCAGTTGGAGTCTCAAGGCGCGGTTCGTGCGTACGAAGCGATTAAAAACACCCACAGTGGTGCCGTGAGCTTAGAGCTGCTTTGGGCGTTAGAGGGAGCCATCAATGGTACGCACTGGAGTGTGATTCCTCAGCAACGTCGAGACGAATTAGTGAATAAATTGTCTTTGTAGGCAAGCACGTTTATTATTTCTTATAGATTAAAACCACATCAAAATGATGTGGTTTTTTTATATCGTTTGAAAGATTTTCTGTCTCAATCAGGTCTGATAACCAAGCTATCTGGAGAAAAATTGAATGAACAAAAAACTCGTATTCGGAATCTTGCTTATCGCGACCATTATTTTATTGGCGGTTAATTTTAGTCAATACCTCACACTCGACAACGCTAAAGCACAACAACTTGCCCTGAACAGTTTTATTGAAGAAAAATTTCTGTTTGCTTCAATAAGCTATTTTGTCATTTACGTTGGTCTTACCGCCTTTTCAGTTCCTGGAGCTACCGTCGTCACGCTATTAGGCGCTGCTCTGTTTGGTTTTTGGTATAGCCTACTTCTTGTCTCGTTTGCCAGCACCATTGGGGCAACCATCGCATTTTTGAGTAGTCGCTACCTGCTAAAAGATTGGGTGCAGGCACGTTTTGGAGACAAACTTAGCGCGATCAACCAAGGCGTTGAAAAGGATGGCGCCTTTTATCTATTTTCATTACGCTTGATCCCTGTCTTCCCATTTTTCCTGATTAATTTGCTAATGGGTTTAACACCAATTTCCATTGGTCGTTACTATCTTACTAGCCAGATAGGCATGCTACCTGGTACGGCTGTCTACCTAAATGCGGGGACACAATTGGCCGACATCAACTCGTTGTCGGGGATACTTTCACCGACAGTATTAGCCTCATTTGCGTTATTGGGTGTCTTTCCTATCGCTGTAAAATGGATCATGAGTAAATTTAGACCTCAACTCTCTTCATAAAAGGAATTCACTTATGAAGATATTCACCGCCAACACGCCTATAGAAGCGCATATCGTGTGCCAATTACTGATGAATGAAGCGGTACAATGTGAGGTTCGAGGTGAGGGTTTATTTGGCTTGAGAGGTGAGTTACCAGCAACTGAGGATACCAATCCATACATTTGGCTATTGGAACCTGAGAAAGTCGATTTTGCTAAAGCGATATTAGCCAGCTATCGTGAGCAGCAAGTAGCGCATCAAAATTGGCTATGCCCACAGTGCGGAGAAGAAATAGAAGGTCAATTTGGAGCTTGCTGGCATTGTGGGCAAGTACTTGAGTAATGAGCGCAATTGACAGAGGAAGGCACTAGCCTTCCTCATGTTTTATTAGATTTGGCGTTGGATAAAATCGATCGAATGCTGGTTAAACTCGTCGGGCTTTTCCACATTGCACACATGGCCACAGTTTTTTATCTCTAGCAACTCACTCTGGGTGTGAGCAGCAACCATCTCTTTGACGGGTTTAATAAACATATAATCACGCTCTCCCATCAAATATAGCGTTGGGATCGGCAATTCACGCTCTTTGAAATAACGCATCAGTGGATTGACCTCTGCCGCGAGTATAAACCAGCGCTTAAACTCTTTTTGACACAGCTTCTTCGCTTCACGGATAAAGAGATGACGTGATTCCTGCTGATTTTTTTGCGGCATCACAATGTAGGCAAACAGCTTGTACAACCACATATAGGGCAGCACATGCTTGCCAAAGTTACCTAGAGAGACCAAGATACGAGAACGCGCATCGAGACGCGTTACCGCACCACCAAGCACCATGGATTTAACCCTTTCCCCCGCCAGTTCCGCTAGATTTCGGACAATGATCGTCCCTAGAGACATCCCAACGAAATGCGCGGAGTGAATTTTAAGATGATCAAGCACCTTGAGGATATCTTGCGTCACCGCCCCAAAGGTATAGCGGTTACTGATCAATTCTTTTAATAGTTGATTGGATTTACCGTGCCCACGTAAGTCAACCAATAACAGATTGAAATGCTGCTTGTACGCTTTAATTTGCTTAAACCAGATGGACGAACTGCCACCCGCACCATGCACAAAAACCACCCACTCTTGGCTGGTAGGATGGAGATAAGTTTTGTGAAATAGTAACGCTTGAGCCATAAAACAACGCCAAAAAAAGAGAAAACTAAAAGGTTTAAACAGTATAGCTAACCCACTTGCAATGGTGATGTATCAAATAGCAATCCAATCGAAATGGGGACTTCCGCCACAAGGATAGTCAATGAATCACCATAGTAAGAATGGGAGGCAAGAATCCTACCACATATCAATTCAAATTCTATTTGAGTTCGGTTAAAAAACGTAAAAAGGCACCATAATCAGTGCCTTTCCATTCATATTTCAGAACTTTTACTCTATTTTAGCGCAGAACGATACAACTCAACATATTGCTCTGCTGCCTTGTTCCAGCAAAAATCTCGTTCCATCGCGTACAGCTGAACTCGTCGAAGCTCTGTTAGATTCTGTGCATACAGTAACAACGCTCTTTGCATGGTAATCAACAACGCTTGCGCTGTGGGCTCATAGAACACAAATCCTGTCGCAGTCTCTGGATTCACATCGTAATCACATACACTGTCTTTTAGACCCCCAACACCTCTCACGATCGGCAAGGAGCCATACGCCATGCTATAGATTTGATTTAAGCCACAAGGCTCAAACTCTGAAGGCATTAAAAAGAAGTCGGATGCGGCTTCAACTAAGTGTGCGAGTTGATTGTTATAAGCTTCAACAAAGACAAACTTTTCACCAAACTGTGCTGCAACATCACGTAATTGCGCAGCAAGCAACGGGTCACCGGTCCCAACCAAAACCAGTTGAACATCCAACTTCAGGAAATCAGTCAATACTGGCAATAGATAATGCACCCCTTTCTGATGCGTCAAACGACACACCATACCAAACATAGCGACGTCCTTTACAGGTAAGCCGACTTGCTCTTGAAGCGCACGTTTACAGCCATTTTTCCCTCTCACCATACTCTGCTTAGTTGCTTTGTAGTTGATGGGTAAATAGCTGTCAGTATCTGGATGCCATGCAGAATAATCGCAGCCATTCAGAATCCCGACAAGATCATCAGATCGCGTTTGAAATTCCCACGCCATGCCATGACTGCCAAGTTCAGTTTTCAGCTCCTCTGCATAGGTTGGGCTCACAGCGTTGATTTTATCCGCGCTCATCACGCCCGCTTTCAGCATCGTCATATGCGTAGAGCTGACGGCGGCATCGGGTACATTTCGGCAATGAAATTCAGGTAAACACTGCATCTCATCATAGTGAAAGACACCTTTAAAGACCGCATTATGGATCGACAAAATACTCTTTGTTTGAGCAAAAAATGGATCTTGACCGTAACGGTGCTTAAGCAAGAATGGGACTAAGCCTGTATGCCAATCATTGGCATGCACGATCTCAGGCTGGAAACCAATCTTTGGTAACATATCCAAACAAGCAGCACTAAAAAAAGCAAAGCGCTCACCGTTATCCGTATACGCCTGATTATTCTCAGCGTACATCGAAGGACGATCAAAATAGTGCGCACACGCAATGAGATAGACTGGCGTATCGCCCAAGAAACGTTTTTTAACTTGATAATGAGTATGAGGCCAAGATTCTAAGTGTGTATCGAGGATGATTTCATCATCACACACATCTGGAATTGCGGTATAAGCCGGAATGGCAATTCTCGCATCATGCTGAAGATTAACCAAAGCTTCAGGCAGTGCCTTGGCAACATCCGCCAAGCCACCACTTTTGATCAAACCTTCTACTTCCGATGCTACAAACAGAATCGACAAAGGGTTAGTAGCCAACTCTTGCTCCTTTTGGAATAACAACGATACCTTCATCGGAGACATGGAAGATTTTTTTGTCTTCCTGCAAATTCACACCAATTTGCGTTCCTGGCGCGATATCTACGTCCTTATCAACAATGACACGACGTAACACACAGCCTTCCCCAACTTTGACATCACCCAATAAAATAGACTCACTAATATCGCAGGCTGAAGCAATATTACTACGGAAACCTAGCACAGACTTTTCGATACGTGAACCACGTACGTAACTGCCATTGCAGACTAGGCTATCAATAATTTGTACACGCCCGTTGTCTGAGTCGGTAAACGTCGCAGGAGGCAATGGTGGCTGATAGGTGTGCAGCGGCCATTTTCGGTTGTATAGAGAGAATGGCGCGTCTTTTTTCAACAGATCCATGTGCGCTTGCCAGTAAGCATCAATGGTACCGACATCACGCCAATACACTTCAGCTTTTTCTCCGGAAATGCGATTCTGGCTAAAGTCATACACGAATACGTCACCACGTGGGAACATTTTAGGGATAATATCTTTCCCAAAATCGTGGGATGAGTTTTCGTTGTCCGCATCTTCAATCAACTCAGCGAACAACACATCCGCTTCAAACACATAGTTACCCATTGAAACCAACGCAAAGTCTGGGTCACCCGGAATCGATTTAGGCGCTTTAGGCTTCTCTTCAAAGCCCACCATACGCCCTTCTGCATCGACTTCGATAACACCAAACTGCGACGCTTCTGCTAGTGGCATTCTTAAAGCAGAAACGGTTAATGCGGCTTGTTTCTCTTTGTGGAAACTAAGCATCTGCTTAATATCCATCTTGTAAATATGATCCGAACCAAAGATACACACTTGTTCTGGTTCAGATAGCTCCATAAAACGCAGGTTTTGGTAGATAGCGTCAGCCGTGCCTTCATACCAACGTTTGCCAGTGCGCATCTGTGCGGGAATGGGATCAATAAAACGATCAGTAATACCGTTGATGTTCCACCCTTTTTTCATATGATGGAACAGAGATTGAGATTTAAACTGCGTTAACACGTAAATACGCATCAAGTCTGCGTTCACAAAGTTGTTTAACGCGAAGTCGATTAGGCGGTAACTACCGCCAAAAGGCACCGCAGGTTTACTACGAGATTCCGTCAAAGGACGTAGCCTTGAACCTTCACCGCCAGCAAGAATCATTCCCAAAACACCAGCCATTCGTTGTTCTCCATTTCGTTATAGCTAGAAGACTCAGTGAGTTCACTATGTGGGGGGACACTGAGCTCAAATTGTTATCCCTTGCGCAAACCTTGAATTCTTTAAGCCGAATCATTGTTGATCAAGGCATTACATTAATATTGCACAAGTTTCGTATAAGTTATCGCACTTCCAACAAATTACAATTTCAAATAGGGTATTGTGTGCTGCATGCATTTGTTGCGTTGGGAAGTCGTTACCTGGGTCACACTCAAACAGGTGTTTATTTACATATCCCGAACAGCTACGTTACACATTTCCGACACACACATTCTTAAGCACATGTGAACAGAATAAGTCAGGCATATGAAAGAGCGATGACAAAGAGATCCCATAGATATCGACTGTGTCATCAGCGCTCGTCATGAGGGAGAATAGAGCTAATTGGTGAGCGATAGAGATAAAAAAAGCAGCCAATGTTGGCTGCTTCATCAAACTCGGTTATTTCGCGTTTTTGCGTTTATCCGCTACTTCCCATTTACCATCAACATAGAGTGCTGTCCAACCTGTCGGTTTTCCATCAACTTCAGTGCGTACATAGTTTTCTTTGGTTTTACGGCTAAAACGAACAACCGCCTCGACCCCATCAGGATCTTGTGTTGGCGCTTCTGCAAGGTGTTTGTATTTCTCTGGCAAACGCTCAGCAAATCGAGCCAACTCAGAAACCAACGGCACACGCGTTTCTCTAGATTTCGGAAAATTACTCGCGGCGAGGAATAAACCAGCAGCACCATCACGAAGAACAAAGTACGCATCTGAATTGCTGCATGGCAACTCAGGAAAATGCACAGGATCTTCTTTTGGTGGCGCTACTTCACCGTTTTTCAGGATCTTACGCGTGTTCTTGCAAGTCTCACTCGTGCAATCCATGTATTTACCAAAGCGGCCGTTTTTGAGCACCATGTCACTGCCACACTTGTCGCACTCAACCACAGGGCCATCATAACCTTTTACTTTAAACTCACCATGCTCGACTAAGTAACCCTCACAGTTTGGATTGTTACCACATACGTGCATCTTACGTTTATCATCAATCAGGTATGCATCCATCGCGGTTTCACAGATAGGACAACGTTTCTTTGCTCGAAGCGCAGCAGTTTCAACGTCTTCTTCGAGAACGTTGATGATGCCTTCTTCATCCCCAAGATTAATGGTCGTCTTACAGCGTTCTTTCACTGGCAATGCGTAGCCAGAACAGCCAAGGAAAACCCCAGTAGAAGCAGTACGAATGCCCATTGGACGCGAACAGGTCGGACATTGAATATCGGTCATAACAATATGATTTGGTTTCATACCGCCATGCGCTTCGTCTTCTTCGGCGCGGCCAAGATCCGTGGTGAAGTCTGCAAAGAACTGATTCAGAACGTCTTTCCAGTTCACATCGCCTTCGGCGATTTTATCCAGCTTCTCTTCCATACGAGCAGTAAAGTCGTAGTTCATCAGATCGTTGAAACTGTCATCAAGACGGTCAGTCACGATTTCACCCATTTTCTCGGCGTAGAAACGACGCTGGTCCACTTTTACGTAACCACGGTCTTGAATAGTCGAGATGATGGAGGCATAAGTTGAAGGACGACCAATGCCGCGCTTCTCTAGCTCTTTAACCAAAGCAGCTTCGGTAAAACGAGCCGGCGGCTTAGTAAAGTGCTGTTTCGGCTCTAAGGACTCAAGGTTTAGCTTATCGCCCACTTGAACCGCTGGAAGGATCGTATCTTCATTTTTGCCCAATGGGCGCTGCACGCGAGTCCAACCATCAAATTTCAGAATACGGCCTTTTGCTTTCAAGGTATATTCTGCAGCTTTAACGCTCACCGTCGTTGAGTCGTACTCAGCTTCAGTCATTTGACAGGCGACAAACTGATTCCAAATCAAGGCATAAAGTTTATGTGCGTCAGCGTCAACACCCTCTAGAGCATCTGCTTGGACGTTGACATCTGAAGGACGAATCGCTTCGTGCGCTTCTTGTGCCCCTTGCTTGCTACCATAAACCAATGGTGCTTTTGGCAAGTAGCGAGAGCCAAATTCATCACTGATGTACCCACGAACTGCTTCTACCGCTTCTTGGCTTAAATTGGTCGAGTCAGTACGCATATAGGTGATGTAACCTGCTTCGTACAAACGCTGAGCCAACATCATCGTTTTCTTAACGCCATAGCCTAAGCGAGTACTTGCCGCTTGTTGGAGCGTTGACGTAATAAACGGCGCTGAAGGCTTGCTCTTTGTTGGACGATCTTCACGCTTACAAACTTCAAACTGTGCTTTTTGCAGAACCGCCAGAGCGGCGTTGGTTTCCGCTTCATTGACTGGGCGGAACGCGTCACCAGACTTTTGAGCAACCAAAAGCTTAAATGGCATCGTTTCTTGCGTCAGTGTGTTGGCGTGAATGTCCCAAAATTCTTCCGGTACAAACGCTTTGATCTCTCGTTCACGTTCCACCAAAAGCTTCACAGCGACCGATTGCACACGACCTGCAGACAAACCGCGAGCCACTTTCTTCCACAGTAATGGGGACACCATAAAGCCCACAACGCGGTCCATGAATCGACGCGCTTGTTGTGCGTTAACCCCATCCATATTGAGATGGCCAGGTTTTTGGAATGCTTGCTGAATTGCATTCTTAGTAATTTCGTTAAAAACGACTCGTTTATAGCGTACTTCATCGCCACCGATGATCTCACGAAGGTGCCACGCAATAGCTTCCCCCTCGCGGTCCAAATCGGTTGCGAGATAAACAAAATCAGCGTCTTTAGCTAGCTTTTGTAATTCGCTGACAACTTTTTCTTTGCCTGGCAGAATTTGATAATTTGCAGCCCAATCATGATATGGGTCGATACCCATTTTCTTGATCAGTGCATTACGATCTTTCTCTTGCTTGATACGAGCCTTTTCTTCTACGCTCATACCCTTAGTAGAAATGGCAGCCGCTTTTTCGCCTGTACTCTGACCTGCTGTAGGCAAGTCGCGTACATGACCAACACTCGACTTAACCACAAAGTCTTTTCCAAGATACTTATTGATCGTTTTAGCCTTAGCTGGCGACTCCACTATAACGAGCGATTTACCCATATTGACTCTAACGTCCTTAAAAAATGATCACATTACTTTTCGTTTTCACGAGAAAAGTAATCGGTACGTTGTACTATTTCATTGCTTCTTTTTTTACTATTGTGCGAGATGAAAAGAAGATCAACTGCTTTTTTACATTTCGAATTTGTTTGCTCGACAATTCATCGCTAAACAATAGACAACGATTTTTGCTCATGTCGACAAAATGCGGAAACTGTAGACCGCCGTATACTAAGCAACGGATGAATTTTGTTGCTAATAAAAACCTAATTTTTCTGTTGCATGTCACAAAACGTTTACTGATCAGCATCAAGCAACCGTCTGCTTTTTGCCTCGGATTCTTTAATAGCGATTGAATTCGCCCGTCAAGACTCTAGACTATCGCTCATAAATCATAGTAAAGGCGCTAAGAAAATGAGTGACAAGAAATCCATTTCTGAATTTGAACTGCTATTAATTGCCAACCACATCATCCAAGAGCATGACGATTACATAGAGGGAATGAGAGCAACCAGCGTCGACGAAAAAGATGGCGTACTGGTGTTTAAAGGCGAATATTTCTTAGACCATAACGGACTACCAACAGCCAATACCACGTCGGTTTTCAACATGTTTAAGTATCTCGCGCACCATTTGTCGAAAGAGTTTACTCTCAACAAATAATCTCCCCACTGATACGCCAATATTCCCATAAACGAGTTGACGTTGATGTTAGCCGGTAAGCGAGTAAATCTCCATCAGCATAGATTTACTATGTACCTTCTCGGACTTACATTTCTACAAGCGTGCGCAACCAACACCGCGACAACTTCACGCTGAACGGAGAAAAGAAAGCCTTGGCATTTCACCAAGGCTTTTATTCTTACGCTAACTCACTCAGTGAAGCCAGCTTGTCAAAGTAATCTGGAAATGTTTTTGACGTGCACTTCGGATCGTTAATGGTCACAGGAGTGTCGCTCAGCGCTACCAAGGAAAAACACATCGCGATACGGTGATCATCATAAGTATCAATGGCGGCATGCGTGAGTTGTTGTGGCGGATTAACGATGAGGTAATCCTCCCCCTCTTCCACTTCCGCGCCCACTTTACGTAACTCCGTTGCCATAGCGGATAATCGATCGGTTTCTTTTACTCGCCAGTTGTACACGTTGCGAATGGCTGTTGTGCCTTGGGCGAAAAGAGCCGTGGTAGCAATGGTCATTGCCGCGTCAGGGATATGATTGTAATCCATGTCGATGCCTTTTAGGCGACCAACGCGAGAGATGACGTAGTCTTCTCCCCACTCAATTTCGGCACCCATTTTCTCAAGAGCATCAGCAAAATGGATGTCTCCCTGAATGCTATTTTTGCCGATTCCCGTTACCTTGATCTCGCCACCTTTAATGGCGGCAGCAGCGAGAAAATAAGACGCCGACGAGGCATCCCCTTCCACCAAGAATTGGCCAGGGGAAACATAGCTTTGACCAGCTGGAATAATAAATTCTTGGTAGGCATTATTGACCACATCCACACCAAATTGCTTCATGATGTGCAGTGTAATATCGATGTAAGGTTTTGAAACGAGTTCACCGACAATATGAATTTTCACTTCACCTTGTGCTAACGGTGCCGCCATTAAAAATGCAGTTAAGAATTGGCTAGAAATAGAACCGTCAATATTAACAGTTCCCGCCTGTAAGCCTGTTGCGTTGATTTTCAACGGTGGGTAGTTTTCGTTTTCAAGATACTCGATTTGGGCACCCGCTTCTCTTAAGGCGTCCACTAAGTGCCCAATAGGGCGCTCTTTCATTCGTGGTTCACCCGTCAGTACAAATTCCCCTTTGCCCAAACAAAGCGCTGCGGCAAGTGGGCGCATCGCTGTACCGGCGTTGCCTAAAAACAACTCCTGAGCTTCAGCCGCTGTAAACGGTCGGCCTAAGCCTTCCACAACACAAACAGTTTTGTCGGCAGAGAGCTCATAATGCACGCCAAGCTTCGTTAGCGCATTAAGCATATGACGGATATCATCACTATCTAACAAGTTAGTGAGTCGCGTTGTGCCTTTAGCAAGGGCAGCCAATAACAAGGCGCGGTTAGAAACACTTTTTGAACCAGGCAGGTTCACTTCACCATTGACTTTTTTAATCGGTTGTAACGTAAGGCTTTCCATTAATTGAGTTAATCCTTGAGTCCCGTTTTCCTTAAAGTGAGGACTTCAACTTATTCTTCGTGACTTCAGACTAACGAAAAAAAACCGATAAAACCAGTGAAAATGAGTGAATAATTACTCAAATCTACAGTGCTAAATCAACCCTAACCCCATCATCAAAATAAAGCATCCGAACCTTATCCGCTCGGTTGAATAACATGTTCTTATCCACATCCTGAATAACATTAATCAACTGCCCCTTTTCCGTCTTAATCAACAATTCAACCAGTTGATATTCAATGCGGTATTCACTTTGACCTTGGTTTTGTACTATCACCGCTCCCGCTACTGCGCCAATGGCTGTTGCAACCTCTTTTCCTGTCCCTCCTCCAAACTGATTGCCAACTAAACCACCCATCGTGGCACCGAGCAATGTTTTCCATCCTTCGGCTTGAGAGCGCATAATCTCCTGTTGAGAAATGTATCGAACTGATTCCACTTCGCCATAAATGACTTTATTCACTGGCTTTGCTACATTCCTCTCATAGTTTGCGTGCACTAGAAACGGCATAAACAGCAGGCAATACAACCATTTTTTCATAAACATCTCCTCAAACCGGACTATAGATATTCTCACATGGCGATCTATCTGACAGAACTTGATAGTAAAAGTTTAGACTTTCCTCCTGCAGAAAAGGCATTGGCCGATCCCAATGGCTTGTTGGCCTTTGGTGGTGACCTCACACCAGAAAGACTGATCGCGGCATATCACCATGGTATTTTTCCGTGGTACGGGCCGGGAGAACCGATTTTGTGGTGGAGTCCATCAACGCGAGCTGTTTTTGATCCAAACACCTTCTCACCCTCTAAAAGCCTTAAAAAGTTCCAGAGAAAGGCTCAATACCAAGTCAGCATTAATCATGCGACGCCAGAAGTCATTAAGCTGTGTGGCAACACACGCCCCGCGGAAGAAACTTGGTTGAATGATGAGATGCAAGCGGCCTACACCTCATTAGCGTTGCAAGGAATCTGTCACTCGGTTGAGGTTTGGCAAGATCAAAAACTCATTGGTGGTTTCTATGGTCTTAGCATAGGAGAACTGTTTTGTGGCGAATCGATGTTTAGCCTCGAAACCAACGCATCTAAAATTGCGTTATGGTATTTTTGCCGTCATTTCAGCGAGCATGGTGGCAAACTGATCGATTGCCAGGTGATGAATTCTCATTTGCACTCATTGGGGGCTTTTACGTTGCCGAGAGAGGAATTTCTCCAACGGCTGCTATGCTTAAAACAACAGAGAGTAACGTCGGGTTGTTTCTCACCCCAATGGTTGAAGAGGCACAATGCATGAGTTCAGATATCCACCAAATTAAAATAGGGCTCACAGACAATCATCCTTGCAGTTATTTGCCCGAGAGAAAAGAACGAGTCGCCGTGGCACTTGAGGCGGATATGCACACAGCTGACAATTATGAAGTTCTGTTGGCCAATGGATTTCGTCGCAGTGGCAATACCATCTACAAGCCTCATTGTGATAGCTGCCACTCATGCCAACCCATTCGCATATCAGTACCCGACATTGAACTTTCACGCAGCCAAAAGCGTTTGCTGGCCAAAGCACGCCCCCTTAGCTGGTCGATGAAGCGAAATATGGATGAAAACTGGTTCGATCTCTATAGTCGATACATTGTTGCTCGACATCGTAACGGAACCATGTACCCCCCGAAAAAAGACGACTTTGCTCATTTTTCTCGTAATCAATGGCTAACCACGCAGTTTCTCCACATCTATGAAGGACAGCGCTTAATCGCTGTCGCAGTGACAGACATCATGGAACATTGCGCCAGTGCTTTTTACACCTTTTTCGAACCAGAACATGAGCTATCTCTGGGGACTCTGGCCGTGTTATTTCAATTGGAATACTGCCAAGAAGAGAATAAACAATGGCTCTATTTGGGTTATCAGATTGACGAGTGCCCAGCGATGAACTATAAAGTTCGCTTTCATCGCCACCAAAAACTAGTAAATCAGCGTTGGCAAGGGTAGAATACGCCCCAACTTTACTTTTTTACATTTTGACGGCTTATGTAACCGTCAAGATTCGCCAAGTTTCTAAGAGGATTAAATGGCTAAAGAAGACGTAATTGAGATGCAAGGCACTGTTCTTGATACTCTACCAAACACTATGTTCCGCGTTGAGCTTGAAAACGGCCACGTTGTAACTGCGCACATTTCAGGCAAAATGCGTAAAAACTACATCCGTATTCTAACGGGTGACAAAGTAACTGTAGAGATGACTCCATACGACCTATCGAAAGGCCGCATCGTCTTCCGTGCTCGTTAATCTCTGATTATCGCAGTCAAACAAAAAGCGGAGCGCTATGCTCCGCTTTTTGTTTGACTAGAATCATGTCGCGTACAGAAACGCCTGCGTCGCGCGTTTGTGTACGCTATCAATAATAAAGCAAGCCTTAGCTCGCTTTATTATTTACTTTTAATGAACCGCTTCTTCACGCGTTGTCAGATACTCAAACTTCAAATCATCTTTCTCTAACGTGACTTTCACCGTACCACCATCGATTAACGAACCAAACAGCAGCTCATTTGCCAACGGTTTTTTCAGTTTATCTTGAATAACTCGGCTCATTGGTCGGGCACCCATGGCTTTATCGTAACCTTTGTTTGCCAACCAGTGACGAGCATCTTCAGACACTTCCAAAGAAACACCACGCGCATCCAACTGCACTTGTAGCTCGACGATAAACTTGTCCACCACCTGATGAATAATCGCTTCATCAAGGCTATTAAACCAAATGATGTTATCGAGACGATTGCGAAACTCTGGAGTGAAGACTTTCTTAATTTCCGCCATCGCATCATGGCTATGATCCTGCTGAATCAAACCAATCGATTTCTTCTCAGTCTCTGCGACACCAGCATTGGTGGTCATGACTAAGATGACATTACGGAAATCCGCTTTACGACCATTGTTATCGGTAAGCGTGCCGTTATCCATCACCTGCAATAATAGGTTGAAGATATCTGGGTGCGCTTTTTCAATTTCATCCAGCAGCACAACGGCATGAGGATGTTTGATCACCGCATCCGTGAGCAAACCACCTTGATCGTAGCCAACATAACCTGGAGGCGCACCAATCAAACGGCTCACTGAATGTCTCTCACCATACTCGGACATATCAAAGCGTAATAACTCGATCCCAAGTAGCTTCGACAGCTGAACGGTGACCTCAGTTTTACCAACACCAGTAGGGCCAGCAAACAAGAAAGAGCCCACAGGTTTGTTTTCTGCGCCTAATCCCGCACGGCTGAGCTTGATGGCTTCACAAAGTACGTCAATCGCCGCATCTTGCCCAAACACCAACATTTTCATCTTGTCATCAAGGCTCTTGAGAATATCTTTATCCGAAGAGGATACCGATTTTTCTGGGATACGAGCCATTTTAGCCACCATGGCTTCAATATCTGCCACTCCAACCGTTTTCTTACGACGACTCGCTGGCGTCAGGCGACTACGTGCACCCGCTTCATCAATCACGTCTATCGCCTTGTCAGGCAAATGACGTTCATTAATGTACTTCGCAGATAGTTCAACCGCAGCTCTCAGCGCTTTGTTGGTATAGCGGACATCATGGTGCGCTTCGTATTTAGATTTCAACCCCATCAAAATCTTCGTTGTGTCATCTAACGAAGGCTCGACAACGTCGATTTTTTGGAAACGGCGAGACAAAGCACGCTCTTTCTCAAAAATGTTGCTGTATTCTTGATAGGTAGTAGAGCCGATACAGCGTAGCTTTCCGCCACTTAATAACGGTTTAATCAAGTTTGCGGCATCAACCTGGCCACCAGAAGCCGCACCAGCACCAATGATGGTGTGAATTTCATCAATAAATAAGATGGCGTCTTTTTCTTTCTCTAGCTGCTTAAGAATGGTCTTAAAACGCTTCTCGAAATCGCCACGGTATTTGGTTCCCGCCAGCAATGAGCCAATATCTAGCGAATAGATGACGCTGTCTTTAATAACGTCTGGTACCGAGCCCTCGACAATTCGCCACGCCAATCCTTCTGCAATGGCTGTCTTACCAACCCCCGCTTCACCAACGAGAAGTGGGTTGTTTTTACGGCGACGACAAAGTACTTGTATCGTACGTTCCAACTCTTTATCTCGGCCAATTAGAGGATCAATATGGCCATCTTTCGCAACTTGATTGAGGTTGGTAGCAAAACTTTCTAAGCGTTCTTCTGAGCTACTCTCTTCACTACTCGAATCGCTGCCGAAGGAGTCTGACGAAGAAGAGTCATCACTCGCGCCAGATGCTTTCGTGATACCGTGAGAAATGTAATTCACGATATCCAATCGTGAAATATCATTTTTCTTCAATAGATAAGCCGCGTGCGATTCTTGTTCACTAAAGATAGCAACCAGCACATTTGCACCAGTGACTTCACTGCGACCGGAAGACTGAACATGAAACACAGCTCGTTGAAGCACTCGCTGAAAGCTCAACGTAGGCTGAGTTTCCCGAGTTTCATCATTGTCTGGAATAAGAGGAGTTGTCTGATCAATGAACACATCCAGTTCATATCGCAGAGCATTGAGATCGGCTTTGCACGCCAAAAGAGCTTCCTTCGCAGCATTGTTTTCCAACAACGCGAGTAGGAGGTGTTCAACAGTCATGAACTCATGTCGTTTGTCACGAGCACGAGCGAAAGCGCCATTCAGGCTCGACTCTAATTCTTTATTAAGCATAAGTACCTCCTGTGAGAACAACTTGGTTGCTCGAGCAAGTCTTATCTTTACGCTTGCTCCATCGTACACAGCAACGGATGTTCATTTTCCCTTGAATACATCGTTACCTGCGCTACTTTCGTTTCAGCAATCTCTGCACTATACGTGCCACAAATTGCTTTTCCTTCGTAGTGAACTTTCAGCATGATCTGCGTAGCTTTATCTAAATCATGCGAAAAAAAACGCTCAAGAACATCAATCACGAAATCCATCGGGGTGTAATCATCGTTGTTTAGCACCACGTTGTACTTCTTGGGCGGTTGAATCTGGGTTATTTCTTTCTCCAGTAAATCTGAATCTGGAGTGATCCATTCAAAATTTTTACTCATGGCTTCTATTAAACACTTGGGACTTTCAACAAAGAGTCAGATACCTGCAAACACTTTACCATAAGCACCAAGCTCGGTGTAGTCAGTTAGCCTTCGCGTGTAATTTCCCTTACTTAGAGACTAATTCACGCCACAGCAGGCTGCAAATAAAAAGATGAGACTAGGCTATTTATCTGCAACTGTTTGATGCTTTTGCCATCAGACGTCAACTCATTTTAGGGAAAAGCTCAATCACTCAACAAAGAAACTTTTGCAAAAATGTTAAACCCAAAAGTGATCTGTTTGCGATTATGTTGTTATTAATACATTTTTACTATTGACTAGCCAAAATCATTGACTACATTGGTTGGTGTTGATGAATTTTTCTTCACTTAGTGCTTCGCTTCGCAAAACGCGAAACTTGCAAAAAAGTTTAACTGCCAAAAATCCATCACACGAAATTCTTAAATTTAGCTTAAAAGCAAATTTGCCATCAGTCTGTTACACAGGCTAAAGATTGGCTAACAACATCAGTAACAAAATGCATGAGGGATGTATAGCATGGCTACAGGTACAGTAAAGTGGTTCAATAACGCCAAAGGATTTGGTTTTATCTGTTCAGATCAAGAGGAAGGCGACATCTTCGCCCACTACTCAACGATTCAGATGGACGGTTATCGTACACTGAAAGCGGGCCAACAAGTCACGTATGAGATTGAGAAAGGTCCGAAAGGGTGTCACGCTAGCAGCGTCGTTCCACTCGAAGTACAAGCAACGAAGTAAGACTGGTATTGCGACAAAATTCACTTTTAAGCAACGCTTTAGCTCTTATTGAAAAACCCGCCTTTCGGCGGGTTTTGTTTTTTGCATTAAGCTTCAATCACTTGGTTTAAGGATTGACTTGGTCGCATCAGAGCCGAGGTTTTAGCATCGTCAAATAGGTAATAACCGCCAAGATCACCTGGTGCACCTTGCGCACCATTTAACTCAGCGACAATAACTGCCTCTTGCTCTGCAAGTGCTTTTGCAATTGGAGCAAATTCAGCCGCCAATTCAGCGTCTGCGGTTTGCTCTGCCAACGCTTTCGCCCAGTAAGCCGCCAAGTAGTAATGGCTACCACGGTTGTCTAACTCACCCACTTTACGAGACGGAGACTTGTTTGTATCCAAAAACTCGCCTGTCGCAGCGTCTAATGCATCAGCCAATACTTTTGCTTTAGCGTTTCCAGACACCACGCTCAAATGTTCCAGTGAAGCCGCTAGCGCCAAAAATTCACCGAGAGAATCCCAACGAAGATGATTTTCTTTTTGAACTTGCTGTACGTGCTTAGGTGCAGAACCACCAGCTCCGGTTTCAAATAGGCCGCCACCGTTCATCAGTGGAACGATAGAGAGCATTTTTGCCGATGTACCTAATTCTAGAATTGGGAACAAATCGGTTAAGTAGTCACGTAGTACGTTACCAGTCACAGAAATGGTGTCTTGACCCGCTTTGATGCGCTCGAGTGAGAACTTACACGCATCTACCGGTGCTAAGATCTTAATTTCTAAACCTGCTGTATCATAATTCGGTAAGTAGGCATTCACTTTCTTAATAAGCTCGGCGTCGTGAGCTCGGTTTTCGTCCAACCAGAATACCGCAGGAGCACCACTTGCTCTTGCGCGCGTGACAGCCAGTTTGACCCAATCTTGAATTGGAGCGTCTTTAACTTGGCACATACGGAAGATATCACCTTCTTCAACTGCTTGTTCAAGCAGTACAGCGCCGTCTGTTGTAACGACTTTAACAGTGCCTGCCGCATCGAGGATAAAGGTCTTGTCGTGTGAGCCGTACTCTTCCGCTTTTTGTGCCATCAAACCAACGTTTGGTACACTGCCCATTGTTGTCGGATCAAATGCACCATGCTCTTTACAGAAATCGATAACGGCTTGATAGACGCCTGCATAGCAACGATCTGGAATCAATGCTTTGGTGTCTTTCTGCTTGCCATCAGGACCCCACATTTGGCCCGATGCGCGCAGCATTGCAGGCATAGATGCATCAACGATGACATCACTCGGTACATGCAAGTTGGTAATACCACGGTCAGAATCGACCATTGCTAACGCTGGTTGAGACTCGTAAACCGCAGCAATTGCAGCTTCAATCTCTTCTTTTTGTGCTTGTGGCAAGGCTGAAATTTTCGCGTATACATCACCAAGTCCGTTGTTGACGTCAACACCCAACTTAGCGAAAAGATCGCCGTATTTGGCAAAAACGTCTTTATAGTAAACTTTGACCGCATGACCAAAAATGACAGGATCTGACACCTTCATCATGGTTGCCTTCATATGAAGCGAAAGCAAAACATCTTGTTGCTTAGCTTCTGCAATTTCTTTCTCGAAAAACGCAACAAGTGCATTTTTGTTTAGAACGGCAGAGTCGATGATCTCTTTATCTTGCAGCGCAAATGCTTTCTTTAGGACTTTCTTAGAACCATCTTCAGCAACAAATTCAATTTGCACATTTGTTGCACCGTTTACTATCACGGACTTTTCACTGCCAAAGAAATCTTTTTCCGTCATGCTCGAGACGTGAGACTTCGAATCTGAGCTCCAAGCCCCCATTGAATGCGGGTTTTTCTTTGCATAGTTCTTCACTGACAGTGGTGCTCGACGATCCGAGTTACCTTCACGAAGTACAGGGTTTACCGCACTGCCTTTAATCTTATCGTAAGTCGCCTTGATAGCTTCTTCTTCATAAGTGCTCGGCTCTTCTGGGTAGTTTGGCAGATCATAGCCCTTGTCTTGAAGCTCTTTAATCGCGGCTTTCAACTGAGGAACTGAGGCTGAAATATTTGGCAGCTTGATGATGTTCGCTTCTGGCGTCTGAGCCAGCTCACCAAGTTCTGCAAGCGCGTCGCCAATACGTTGTTCTTCTTTTAGGTGCTCTGGGAAGTTGGCGATAATACGCCCTGCTAGAGAAATGTCGCGAGTTTCAACGTTAATGCCTGAAGAAGCAGTGAAAGATTGAATAATTGGCAGCAATGAGTAAGTTGCTAGCGCTGGTGCTTCATCAGTAATGGTGTAAATAATTGTAGGTTTTTCTGTAGGCATGAAATTTCCCTATTTTTGAACACCTCAGCAAGCTGAGATGAGTGGAATTGACGCGCTTTGCACTTTCACTGAGTATCAGTATCTCCCCTAGTGCAAACCGCCGTTTGGCACTCTTTGTTGTTACTCTTTGAGTTAGTTTCTCTAAATCCATGAGTGCACGTTTATAATTAAACAAATTACGCAAAATAGTCTATTATTCTGTGCGCTATTGTTAGTATAAGGCGCGCAGATCATATCCGATTCCGTCGAAAGTTAAAACTTATACACACACTTCATTTACATTTTTGCAAGGTACTTAACATGTCATTCCGTTCTAGCAGCACTTCTCCACGCTCGAACAAGCAAACAGCGACCAAGCGATTTAAACAAAGCGGACAAGCTCAATCTGTTGGCTCGCCCAAAAGACATGGTGTAAAACGGAAGAACAATGAACAGAGCAAAAAATCTTTGTCGTTGGCAGAACGTAAAATCATTATCTTCAATAAGCCATATGACACGCTCAGCCAATTTACCGATGGTGAAGGTAGAAAAACGTTAGCAGACTTTATTCCTGTCAAAGGAGTATACGCAGCGGGAAGATTAGATCGTGACAGTGAAGGCCTGATGGTGTTAACCAATGATGGCATACTGCAAGCCAAACTCACTCAGCCAAAATCCAAATCGCCTAAAACCTACTGGGTACAAGTAGAAGGCGCTCCAACCGAGGAACAGCTCGAACATCTTCGCCGTGGTGTTGAGCTGAAAGATGGGCTGACGTTGCCCGCTAAAGTAGAGATCATCCAAGATCCTCAGCTATGGGAAAGAACCCCCCCAGTCCGATTTCGTGCTGCAATCCCCACCACTTGGCTAGCCATTACGATTATTGAAGGAAGAAATCGTCAAGTGCGACGCATGACAGCCCATATTGGCTTCCCGACGTTGAGGCTAGTACGTTACTCAATGGGAGGAATGACATTGCAAAATCTTCAACCCGGCGAGTGGAAGGAAATTTCCTTACCAAGTTAGGGCTAATGCCCTAACTTAAGCCGTAACGTAAACACAATTACTCTTGATCGACCATCCACTTACGGAAAGCTTTGCGCTCTTCAGTCGATGCTTGTTTGTACCAGTGTTGGAGTTGTGTTAGTGCTGAACCATGTTTTACGTTGGCTGACGTATTAGTATTAGAGGCAACTTCGCTTTGTTGAGTTTTATCAATGACGGTCATTCCAGCCTGTTCATTATGCTTTGCTAGTAATCCTTCCAAGTCGCCATAGGGGAGGAAACCTTCTCGACCTTGTAGTTTTTCGATTGTATAAGGAATTGACTCGCCGCTTTGCTTTATCAGCCACTCAGGCTCGCGCTTAGAGAAAGCAGCTTCGGCTTCTTGATGACTTCTCGCTTTAGGGTGATATAACTTTACGTTGGCTTCAGACTCAATACTGAACTCGAGAACATATGGATCGGAAGTAAAAACTTCAGCACTACTTCCTCGACCTACTTTTTTGTCCATGCGAACTAGAATTTGATTTTTTCCAGGTGCTATTTGATTTTCACCGATTTTAGACTCTGCTTGTTGTCCATTGATAAATAGAACTGAAACACCTTGCTCAGAAGTTAACACAGCTGCATTACTGGTAAAGCTAAGCATCAAACCAAAAGCCACACTGGCCATTCTAATGTACATAATTCAACTCCATCCCCAAAGAAAAAATAAAGCCACCAAACGGTGGCTTTATTATACGATTATCTAACTGATTAGAAAGATGCTTTTAGACCGAAGCCGTAACCAAGCTCGGTGTTGTCTTTATCTGTTCCACCAATTTCAACATAAGCAGTTGTGTTAGGAGCAATAGCGTAACCTGCGTTCAAGAACCAGTTGTTGAAGTCAGTACCGCCTTTAACATTTGTCATGCTGTAACCAGCAGCAAATGTTGTTTTGTCCATAGTGTAATCTGCTGCTAGAGCGATTGTGTCTTCTTCGTTAGACGTTTTTGCAGTGTTATCGTCTGCTGTGTTGTCGTAGTAACCTAGCTCAAGTTTTAGGTTTTCAACACCAGTGTAACGGCCTTCTAGACCTAGAAGACTTACATCTTTATCCATCGCTTTGCGAAGCTCTGCTTGTGCGTAGAAAAGAGTAAAATCAAAATCTGCTACGCGGTAACCTAGTTTAAGGTCAAAGTAGTTACCATTCTCGCCGAAGCTTTGTGCGTTGTGTTTGTCTTGGATTAGACCTAGACCACCGTAGAAATTGCCTTTGTCTAGATCGTAACGGATAGCTTCTTCACCACCAAAATCAGCATCGTCGACGAAAGAGCGAATGCCAAATAGGAAGTCAGAACCAACGCCAGCGTCATCCATTTGTGTATCAAGTTTACCAAACTTGATTGAACCTAGCTCTTTAGAGTAGAAACCCATGTAAACATTACCAACGCTAGTTTTATCTGTAGCGCGGTCATTGTTATCACCAGAGAATTCTAGGTAAGCACCGATTTGTAGGTCGTCGTTGATAGCGTAACGAGTGTCAAAGCCAAAGTCAGCATCATCGATCTCTTGCTTCAATTCAGCGTCTTTTTCCGTGCTTTTTTTGTAACGAACTTCTACGTCACCTTTCAGGTCAACCGTAACGCCTGCATTGTTGTATAGTTCGATTGCCTGTACAGATGTTGCTGCCATCAATACAGAAAGAGCTACTAGAGTCTTTTTCATAATAATCCACTGCCTTTTCTTAGTTTGGGAGTTCCTTGCCCGGTTCCCTTTTGTTTTTTTGATACTGATTTACCTATCCTGAGAAAGCTAACCAGCACCTGTAAATTTCGATTGTTAGATTGCAAAAGATTATTCTGACTGTCAAATTTCCTAAAAAACAAATATAAAAAAACATAAATTTCATCAAAAACAATAACTTGCATTGTTTGCATGCTTTTTTTTCGAGTAACTTCTAAGCAAAACAGGCCTAAATTACACAAATCGTTACAAGCAAATATTCGGAATAAAACACCTAAAAAGGAACAAAAAAATAGCCATTTAAGAATAAAACTCTTAACAACACCCTAGAGTGGCGGTTTATATTTTTTATTTGATGAATTAAATCTAACCTTATGAAGGTTCAGTTTTTTTTTGTGAAGGAGATCTAGGTTTAAATTAAAAGGATCCAATTTCGTGAGATACGCCTCGCTTAGAGATGTGTGCTAGAATCCGTGGGTCTGAACATGGGTCACAGTATGATAACCAGTAAAATTCAAAGTTCTATTCGCACCAGCTATCAAAACCTGCAAAACCTGCTTGAAAACTTTATTCCTCGCCGAGCGCAAAACTATCTCGTTGCGGAGATGGCAAAAACACTTTGCGGTTCCTATCACAAAAAAAATCGCATTCTTGTTGCAGAAGCAGGGACGGGAATCGGGAAATCACTTTCCTACCTTATGGCCGCAATTCCAGTGGCAGTACTTAACAACCGTAAAGTGGTGATTTCAACTGCAACAGTTACTCTACAAGAGCAATTGCTGAATAAAGACCTGCCTTTGTACAGAAGAATTTCAGACTTAAACTTTTCTTTTGTTTTAGCTAAAGGCAGACAACGCTATTGCTGTGCCGAAAAACTCGCTAGCGCCAGTGGCGTCGACGGTGGACAGCTAGCGATGTTTGAAACAAAACCCAAAAAGAAAGACATTGAGCTGTTAACCACGATGTATCAAAGCTTAGCCAAGGGGAAATGGGATGGTGATAGAGACAGTTGGCCTAAGCCTATTGACGACAGCCTCTGGCAATTGATTGTCAGCGACAAACATAGCTGCAATAACAATTTACCTATCCATCGCCACTGCCCTTTTCAAAAAGCACGCTCAGAGCTCGACAAGCACGATGTCATTATTGCCAATCACAGTTTGGTCATGGCTGATGCAGACTTAGGCGGCGGTGTTATTCTGTCTGAACCGGAAAACACCATTTACGTTTTTGATGAAGCGCATCATCTTCCCCACGTTGCACGAGATCATGCCTCTGCTGCTTCAAGCCTAAAAGGTGCAGCTGCATGGCTCGAACGCTTAAACCAAAACAGCAGCAAGTTTGCAGCCTTGGCGGATAAAAAACGCGTTAGTCGCTTTCGCAATGAACTTCAAGAATCCGTGCAAGTGGTGATTCCCTCTTTACTACAGCTCGCAAAACAGTTCGACCCAGCGAGTTTTGAGGAAGGCACCTATCGATTTGAGCATGGCCAACTCCCTTCTTGGCTAGAAGAGCAGGCAAAAGAGCTCAAAATTTTCAGCCAGAAAGCCCATCAGGCGGTCGCTAAAATTGCCGATCTCGTCGCCGAACGTGTTAAAGATGGTGAACTTTCAGCAAAAACTGCCGAGCCCGCTTTGGCGGAACTGGGTTTCTATATTCAACGAACTGAAAATCTTTCACAAGTGTGGCGATTGATGGCAGAGCCGACCCGTGAGAAAGGTGCGCCTCTTGCTCGCTGGCTTGAAAAACATCCGGATCGCGAAGGTGACGTTATCGTCAGTGTCTCTCCTTTAGAGGTAGGCTGGCAGCTGGACCAACAAATCTGGAGTCGCTGCGTCGGCGCATTGTTGGTTTCTGCAACCATGAGAGCACTGAACTCATTTCAATATTTCTGTCATCAAGCAGGCATTGATATGCGTGAGGAATCGGGAGTCCAATTTCTTGCTTTGGCCTCACCTTTCGATTATCAAAACCAAGCAGAGTTGCATCTGCCTGCCCTCAAATACGAACCACAAGCACCGCAGTTTACGGAATATCTTATCGAGATTTTGCCTAAGTATTTAAAAGACAAACAGGCAAACTTGGTTTTATTCTCTTCTTATTGGCAAATGAACCAAGTTGCGGAAGGTTTAGCAACAGAATTGGTAAAAAGAGGATGGGCTTTGCAAAAGCAAGGCGAAACATCACGCACTGAAATTCTAAAAAAACATAAAGAACTAGTAGAAAAAGGCAAAACGAGCATTCTTTTTGGTACAGGTAGCTTTTCAGAGGGGCTGGATTTACCTGGAGAGCTTCTGGAAAACTTGGTGATCACAAAAATACCTTTTGCTGTCCCAACCTCACCAGTTGAACAAGCGCATTCAGAATATATTGAGTCTCGTGGAGGTAATCCATTTATGCAGATCACTGTCCCAGAAGCGAGTAAGAAGATGATTCAATCGGTAGGACGATTACTGCGCAAAGAGCGAGATTCTGGTACAGTCACCATCCTCGACAAGAGGTTGATTTCGAAGCGGTATGGCAAAGCGATTCTGGACTCCCTGCCTCCTTTTAAACGAATCATTGAAAAATAGAACTTGCTGCATTACACAATTAATAACTAGAAGAACGTTAACCCTATGGAATTATTAGAACCAACCATGCTTGTTGTCCTTGCTTTGGTTGCTTTCATCGCTGGATTTATCGATGCCGTTGCAGGCGGAGGGGGAATGCTCACCGTTCCAGCCCTTCTTTCACTGGGCTTACCGCCACATATTGCACTAGGAACAAACAAACTTGCCGCGACGTTTGCTTCTTCTACTGCCGCATTTACTTACTATCGCAAACGCCTGTTTAAGCCTCAGTGCTGGCTCCGCGCATTTGCAGCCACTTTGGTAGGTGCCACATTGGGCACACTCTTTGTCGATGCCATCAGTACCGAATGGTTAGAGAAAATACTGCCACTGATCATTTTAGCCGCTGCCATCTATACCATTTGGCATAAAACGCCCGAAACAGAGCACGACAGCACTACTCCCGAACCGTGCCCAATGCTGAACAAAAAGCAATTTGTGCAAGGTGCCACACTAGGATTTTATGATGGTGTCGCGGGACCAGGCACTGGTGCTTTCTGGACCGTAAGCTCAATGGCACTCTATAAACTCAATATCCTGCTGGCTTCTGGCCTCGCAAAAGCCATGAACTTTACCAGTAACATAACGTCGTTGGTCATGTTCGCCTTCTTAGGGCACATCAACTGGGGGCTAGGATTAATCATGGGCGTTTGCCTGATGGCGGGGGCATTTGTGGGTGCTCACTCTGCGATTCGATTTGGCGCAAAGTTTATTCGTCCGGTTTTTGTTACTGTCGTCAGTATTCTTGCCATGAAACTGGCCTATGAAGCTTGGTTTGTCACGCTATGAAACTACAAGATATTGCGCTGCGGCTTGATGAGCTTGCTATTCAGGCCGCGCAGTTAGACAGACAAAGAGGCGAACATCACACCCCTTTGTTTGATGAGCGATTGTTTGCTTGCCGAGCGCGCCTCTTAGTGCCCTGCGTTAAAGAGACCAAAGCGACTTTGGATGCGTTGCTAAGAGAACAAAAAGATCAGAGACTCACAACCCAACGTGCTGAATATCTCACAGAACAGTTGGTTGCTCAGTTCTCTGCGATTCAACGTGAGCTCTCCACAACCACCATTCGCAAGAATGAAATCAAACATGCTAGTCATTATCGCAAACCAATCAATGTGTTGTATCAAGAGTTGGCACAGCATCAAGAGTGGACGCGTAGACTAAAAGAGATGGTGTTGGAAAAGCAGAAAGAACTCGATACCGCACCTGCATTTCTTCGTACGCAAGCTCAACAGGCGTTATTAGCAACAGAACAGCGATTAGAGCGTTGCCAAGCTGCAATGCTAAAGATAGAAAATCAGATCACATACAGAGAGAAAAATCAGTAATGAATGACCTTTCCCCTCCACCACTGGAACAAGCACCGGATGAAATTAAACTGGCGGTCGATTTGATCTATCTATTGGAAAGCAATGACGTTGATGCTGCAACGGCCCTAGCGGCACTGAAGATTGTCCAGCAAGATTTGGAGTCGAAGCTCAATCGTCAAGCTTAAACCACGCCAGTGCCAGTCACGAGATGACTGGCACTGGCGAATTAGAAGCCTTCTTCCCTTCATCAAACTTTAAACTGCCCCATCAATTGTTGCTGCTCTGCTGAGAGTGCTTCTATCGTTTCGCCAGCCGATTGTGACTCTTGCGCTTGCGATAAAATCTGGCCGCTGAGATCGCGAATGTTGACCACGCTCTGATTCACTTCCGCAGACACCGCCATCTGTTCTTCAGCCGCTTTTACAATCTGGCTGTTCATATCATTGATTGCCGAGATAGACTCAAAGACACTTTGCAATTGCTCAACTGCATTTTGTACTTCTGTCGCGGTATGCTGAGCGAACACGTTACCTTGCTTGATGGCATCCACCACTGCTGTGGTGCCATTTTGTACTTGAGCAATCACAGTACGAATTTCTGCTACAGAATCCTGAGTGCTGCTCGCCAATTTTCTAACTTCATCTGCAACCACTGCAAAGCCACGGCCTTGTTCGCCAGCGCGCGCCGCTTCTATCGCCGCATTAAGCGCCAAAAGATTGGTTTGCTCTGAAATGCCCTCAATGACCGTCAGGATCTCTGTAATATTGCCATTATTACGGGCCAATTCTTCCACAACAGGGACGGCTTGGGTCATTTGTTCCACCAGCTTCAGCATCTCGTGTTCAGAGCGCTCAATGACTTCACGGCCACTATTCGCGAATTGACTGGCTCGATTCGCTGCCTCAACCGCCACTTCCGCATTTTGCACAACCAAACTTGCGGTTTGTGTCATCTCTTCAGCCGCCGTAGCCACCATATCGACTTCTTTAAATTGCGATTCACTGCTAGTTCGGGTTTCCACTGCTGCTCGTTTGGCCCCCACTGTTTGTTCGGCAAGCTGTTGAGACGTTTTTGCCACATTGCCAATGGTTCGCTGAAGTTTATCTAAAAAAGCATTAAAACTTTCTGCCAGTTGGCCAATCTCATCTTTGCTGCCCACCACTAGACGCTGAGTGAGATCCCCTTCGCCAGATTCTATGTCGCGTAAACTGTCCACCACGACCTTGATTGGCTTCACTAGCTTGGCGGCGGAAAAGGCGATGGTAAATAGCCCTAGCACCACCAAGACAAGCCCCACCAGCAACTCAAATTGAATGCCCGATGAAACCTTGTCACTGATGATTTGATCCAATGTCTCGACATCTTTGAGTACGGCCGATTTTGGCATTTCGAAGATCACGCCCCAAGTTTGGTTGGCAACGACGACCGGTGCAAAGACAAGTAGCCATTCTCCATCGTCACTCCATGAAACTTGCTCTCCCCCACTGTAAAGCCAATCCGTTAATGTGTTCGCGGAAACGTAGGAGCTGGCAAAAGCACTACCAATACTTTTGGAGCGATCGTCACTGGCGATCAAAGTGCCGTCTAAACTCACAATGCTAATGTGTCCCTGCCCATTAAAAAGGCTGCTATCGGAATCGTTTGCGATTTGCAGTAAAGAATCGAGTCGCACATCAATTCCCATAAAACCGATTGGGTCACCATCAACGAGGATAGGAACCGACAAAGAGGTGGTCAAAAAGCTGCCACCATCTTGTGTCATTTTGCGAGGGGAAGTAATACACGCTTGCCCTGAGTTCAGAGGACACAAAAAACGCTCGCCGTTTTCATCCGATTTCAAAGTCGCTTCCGAAAGGACACTGGCAACGACATTCTCGCCATTATTGGCCGTGGTCCAGTAAGGAGCAAACTGGCCACGTTCATTAGACCCCACATATTCTGCATTCACATAATTGGCGTCTTCACCATCGAGCATATTGGGTTTAAAAACCAAATAAGCCCCTTGCATGGTTTTGAAATTCACGACCGATTTACGAACCATTTCATCCAGTGCTGTGCGCAATACTTCGCTCTCACCAAAATTCTCTTCACTATTGGTCTTATAAAACAAAGCACTCGCCGCTAACATTTCAGCACGATATAGCGACTCATTCAGAAACTCAGAGACCTCAGTAGCATTGAGTAATGCACGAGTTTTCACTAATTGCTCTGATTTGGAGGTGACAGACGCAGTGCTTTGTTGCTTCAACGTCTGTTGATTTGCAATCGCGTTATAGACAGAAAAGCCAATTAAAGAGAGAGAAGTGATTAGCAAGCAAAAACCCGACAGCAGGGTAATCTTCCACTGAACAGAAAGAGTTCGCATAGTACATCCTTATTCGCAAACAAATAGAGCTAAACTTTCGTTTTATTTGCTTTCCATTAAAGCATAATTCACCTCGATATCAATTAGAAATGTTACAAAGTTGTAGCGCACTATCGAGTCATCAATGTGATCAATCGCTGTGATTACTTATCTCTTCTTGAAGTCATTGAGTTGAGTGGTAACATCAAGTCAAACAACACGAATCAGGATCAAGAATGAAAATAGTCAGCTTCAACATCAATGGGTTACGAGCTCGCCTTCATCAACTTCAAGCATTGATCGACAAACATCAACCTGATGTTATTGGTCTGCAAGAAATCAAAGTCCACGACGAAGCCTTCCCCGTCGAAGACGTCGAAGCAATGGGCTATAAAGTCTATTTCCACGGTCAGAAGGCACATTACGGTGTTGCTCTGCTGTGCAAACAAGAGCCTATCGAAATCCAAAAAGGATTCCCAACCGATAATGAAGAACATCAAAAGCGCATGATCATCGGAACCTTTCTTGATGAGAAGGGTGAAAAAGTGACGGTGTTGAACGGCTATTTCCCGCAAGGGGACAACTTAGCGCACGAAACCAAGTTCCCTTATAAACGCCAGTTTTACCAAGATCTGATGGGGTACCTAACCACTCACAGAGACAATGGTGAGCAAGTGGTTGTGATGGGTGACATCAATATCAGCCCGATCGATGCCGACATCGGCATTGGAGAAGTGAATCGTAAACGCTGGTTGAAAACGGGCAAATGTTCTTTCCAGCCCGAAGAACGTGAGTGGTTACAAACGTTGCTGAACTGGGGTTTAGAAGATACGTTCCGCAAATTGCATCCAAGTGTGGATGATAAGTTTTCGTGGTTTGATTACCGCTCAAAAGGCTTTGACGATAATCGTGGCCTGCGCATTGACGTGATTCTTGCTACGCCATCTTTGGCCGCCAAGTGCCGAGAATCCGACATCGATTACGAGCTGCGCGGCATTGAAAAACCCTCAGATCACGCGCCTATTTGGGCAACTTTTGAGTAGCCCGTATTCGTTCATCGATTTAAAACCAGAGAGGAGCCTAGGCTCCTCTCTGAGTTTCACTACTGGCTAATTCGACGGCCAACCGGTTACGCCATCGACTGGCACAAATTGCTTAGCAAAGTCCGTCGTGCAGTAACCCGTCTTGGATGAAACGAAATAGTTCAGTGGCATCGCGGGATGATTGTGAGTAATCACTTGCTGCTTCGCTTTATCACTGAAGGTAAACCCCCACATATCAAGATACGCCCGCATGTCTCGCTCGGTAATGTAACTCAGCGCGACCAGTAGCCAATCGTTATTGGTCATACTATTCGCCTCCTCCAACGAATATTGCCCAAAGCCAATCGACTCATTTCTCGTGCCCCATAACTCGGCACTTCCTTTCAAGCGATTGAACTCACGCTCTATCAAGTGCAAGCGACCCAATAGATGCCAGCCATCTTGCAAGATACCTTGTTGCTGCGCTGCCATCATCATCTGAATATAAATGCGCGCCCCCCAACTCCAGCCGGTTTTATTCTGAGCAGCCATAAACGCATTGGGATCCGCCTGCTGACGGCTCTGCTGCAACAACTCATATTGTTCTTTGAAGTCTAGAGATTGACACTGAGACTCCTTGCCTGTGTCTATAAAATACTGAGACTTGCTGTAATAAGAGTAATAGTTGGTGGTGGAATGCCCTTCCCAACCAGCAAAACGAAAACGGCCTTTTTCTAACCCATGGCCAAGCTCATGCAAATCGCCGTGCCCCACTGGGCTAAATGCCCAATAGGCATCGTAAGGATTACCAGAGCAACCATAACCACAGGTGGCTTGATCGGCATTCATGTGTTTGACCATATCGATGCTTTCCACCTGCCAACCTTTGTTTTCACCATAGGTTTGCACTTGCTCAAACACCGTAATACCCGCAATGTAGATCAGATAAGGATCGGTTGACCGATCCTTCTGATGAGAGACAATCGGAAACCTGTTTATAGGTTTCCGATTTTTTATGTCTATCCAAAACTATTTTGCTGACTTTCTTGAAGAGAGTCCTGTTGATGTCGCTCAGCTAACCACCTTCTCCGAGCATATTCCTGATGAGTGGGTTGCTAAAGCGGCAACACTTTCCGATAAAGCGACAATTCGTCGACGTCGTTTACCTAGTGATATGGTTCTTTGGCTTATTGTTGGA
>NZ_NPKW01000156.1:0-464 GCF_002265885.1 Vibrio sp. 03_296 | reverse complement strand
CAGCCTCAATACCTTCTCGAAAAGGTTCATGCTGCAAATCTTTTTGAAATGCAGCAATGGCTTCTTCATCATCCAAGCCTACCTGGGCTCCATAAATCCCACCCAAAATGCTTTTAATTAACTTATATGATTCCATAATTAGTCACCTAGAATTGGGCACATTGCACTGAGGAATCCCTGATGATTAGATAAAATCATCAGGGGATTCCTCAGAACTCAGCTTGCTCAAAATCTATTCGAACATGGTTGCGCTTTGGGGAARTTATGAGGGGATCCCTCAGCGCTTAACAGGCTAAGAAGCGCAATCATTAACACTGACAATACTTTGCTTGTTGCTGAAAATAGTTGTTTCCAATTAACCATGGTATGCCTTTTAAAATGTAGGTAGCTACAAACACTCTTCGTCGTAATGTGCGCTGTCCCGTGTGTTATTGTTGAACTACCATAGGCAAAGGTAAGCATTA
>NZ_NPKW01000155.1:0-46183 GCF_002265885.1 Vibrio sp. 03_296 | reverse complement strand
TCCACCATATTTGTTCTTGTGATTATCCTTTGGATTGATTGTGAGAAAGACTTGGATAGTGTGTTGGGAAAACACGTTCTAAGTATAAAAACACCCTGGAGGGGTTCCCGAGTGGCCAAAGGGAGCAGACTGTAAATCTGCCGGCTCCGCCTTCGATGGTTCGAATCCGTCCCCCTCCACCATTTTCTTCGTAAGAATCGAAAGCCAGCTCAATGAGCTGGCTTTTTTCGTATTGAATTTAGCTCATCGATTCGCCTCTCCCAGCGTATGAATAATGATGGCGCAAATAACGCTTTTCACTCCGATCATCGTGACAATGGCGACTCGAAAGGCATCCCTCTTACGGACTGGCTCCAATGAAAAAACATTCCAAACCATCAGTAATGACTTGACCTATAGAACAGCAGCAATATCCAATGACTCTGCCAGTCCAAGAGATAAAAAAATCCCGCTCATCGAAATGAACGGGACTTGTGATGACTAAGTTGAACGAGGTTAGGCCTAGCCTTGGATACCCACGATCATCCACGGCGCATTTGGCGCAGTCAGATCTCGCTCAAGGTGCCAGATATCTGTGATATCTTCTTCAATGCCTTCCACCGCATCACGGTAACGACCACTGAACTGTAAGCTCAAGTGCGCAGTTGACGCATCGTAATCAGCACGAACGATTTGTGCATCCACATACATGACATCCGTATGCTGCTCACCATCGAGTTTCGCTCGCTCCGCTTTTAGGTCATCATACAAGCTTGGAGACACATACTCTTCAATCGTTTCCAGTTGATTATGGTTCCAAGCGCCTTGCAGGATACGGTAGTGTTCACGTGCGCCATTGACAAATGCAACTTGGTCGAAACCTGGAGGATAGTTGTGTGGTACATCAGATTGCGCGCCAAAACCAAAACCACCTGTTGGAGTGTTCGGTGACTGCTCGAAGTTATGAACATTTGATTGTTCAAACTTAGGTGCTTGACCGCCAAATGCTGGCTGCTGGCGATGCTGATTCATACTGCCTTGCTTAGAAGCCAGTAGACCACGCATTAATTTAAAGATCACGAAAGCAATTAAGCCGATGATGAGGATATCCATAAACTGAATACCTTCAAACGCGCCCCCAAAGAACGCAGCAAGCAAACCGCCCGCCAACAAGCCACCAAGAATACCGCCCATCAGGCCTTTCTTAGAGCTCTGTTTTGCCGTCTGCTCTTTACCAATATTGTTCGTATTTTGCTGCTGTTGTTTAGGAGCTGGAGCCGTTTTATAGCTTTTGCCAAACGACTTACCGCCACCCATTTTTTTCGCTTCAGCAATTGGCGTTGCAATCACAGAAACCATCAGCAGGGCAACAATCGATAATAAACGTTTCATCTTTATCCTTTTGTAGTCTGATTGAAACTTTACGCACTAGTCCCCTTCTTGATACAAACCGCTTTGAAGAAAACCAGCTAACATGAATCATACAAGTATCCGCTGAGCATTGAAACGGAAACAATAGTTAGACATGTATCAGAATATTGCCGCTGTTCTATTCTATTTTAGGATGTTTAGTTGACGGATATATCCGACAAATTTAGAATATCGAACGTTGTTCAATTTGTAGTATATAGAAATGGCCCGTAGAAACGATCACACCAGAGAAGAACTTATCGCATTAACGCTTGAAACAGTGAAAGAGTTTCTTGCTGAACACTCGTATCATGAACTGAGTTTGCGAAAGTTGGCCAATATGATCGGCTACGTTCCTAGCACCTTGGTCAATGTGTTTGGTAGCTACAATTTGCTGCTGCTGCATGCTGTAGCGCAAACTCTAGATGAGCTATCACTGGAAGCGATGAAAGTCGTTCAAGACTCCAATGACAAAAAACAGGCTCTTGCCGAGCTTGCCTATTGCTACCATGACTTTGCCTTGCAACACCCTCATCGTTGGCGCTTGATTTTTGAGCACAACATGAATGGCGCTGAATTGCCTGAGTGGCAAGCTAAGCGCATTGATAATATGACCGGTATGCTAGAGGCGCTATTGCAACAACTTGCCCCATCTCGCACACCAACCGAAGTGTTGCAAGCGAGCCGCGTGTTGTGGTCTGGCGTTCATGGTATTACGCTACTGAGTGTGGATGACAAATTTTTCTCCAGTGAGCCAATTGATGGTAAAGAGTTGATAGACAGTCTTTTGACCAACTATCTAACCAACTGGTAATACAAGGAACTTTCATGGCCGCGAATAGCCAAAGCTCGCTGTTAACACAGCGTAAGTTTCTGCCGTACTTCATTACTCAATTTTTCGGTGCCTTTAACGACAACATATTCAAAAATGTGTTGTTGTTGCTTGTCGCGTTTGCAGGCACTGGCGCACTGTCCATCTCCAGTGATCTTTTCATCAACCTTGCCGCTGGCTTATTCATTCTGCCGTTCTTCCTTTTTTCAGCGTCAGCAGGTGTGCTGGCAGACAAATACGAAAAGTCTTGGTTTATTCGCAAGGTCAAACTGTTTGAAATCGCCATTATGTTGCTCGGCGCTATCGGTTTTATTACCGAGAGCTACACCATCTTATTGCTGCTGTTGTTTTTGATGGGCACACAGTCGGCATTTTTTGGCCCGGTCAAATATGCGCTACTGCCACAGCAACTGAAACAAGAAGAGCTCGTCCCCGGCAACGCTTTGGTTGAAGCGGGTACTTTTATTGCTATTCTCGTCGGTACATTAGGCGCGGGTATTATTGCCTCACACGAGCAAGCAAAATACGTTGCCGCTTTTTGTGTCGTTATCTTTGCTGTATTCGGCTATCTCGCCAGCAGAGCAATTCCCGTCGCGCACGCCTGCGCGCCAGAGTTGAAATTTCGCTGGCAGCCTTATCGTCAAACGAGACACACAATTGCCATCGCGAAATCGGATCGTGTTGTATATCAATGTATTATGGCGATCAGTTGGTTTTGGTTCCTTGGTGCCGCGTACCTCACTCAGTTTCCTAACTTCACCAAGATTTATCTCAATGGCACAGAAAGTGCGGTCTCTTTCTTGTTGGCGCTCTTTTCTGTGGGCATCGCGCTAGGTTCACTCGCGTGCAACAAACTGTCTAAAGGCCGCATTGATGTCGGCATCGTCCCGATTGGTGCTTTGGGTATTACGGTATTTGGCTACTTGATGGCCATATCGATACCCGGCGAGCTACCTCGATTTCATACCTTCGCACAGTTTGTGCAGTATCAGCCATTTTGGTCACTGTTTAGCTACTTGCTCATGATCGGCGTTTCAGGTGGATTGTTCATCGTCCCATTCTATGCCCTGATGCAACATCGTGCCAAGGAAAGTGAACGTGCGCAGGTCATTGCGGGCCTCAATATTTACAACTCACTGTTTATGGTGGCCAGTGCAGTATTGGGCATCGTGTGTCTTGCCGCGATCGGCATATCGATTCCACAATTTTTTTTGCTACTTTCGATGCTCAACTTTTTAGTGGCTGCGTATCTCTTTTTGCAAGCACCAATGTTTGTGGTGCGTTTCCTCGTGTGGGTACTTACTCACACACTCTATCGTGTGACACATAAGAATCTACACCACTTACCGAAAGAAGGTGGCGCGCTTATTGTTTGCAATCACGTGAGTTACATGGACGCTTTGCTGCTGAGTGCCGTCTGCCCTCGATTGATTCGTTTTGTCATGGAAGAAGAATACGCAAGGCTGCCGATTTTGCGTCGCTTCTTACGCACTGCTGGGGTAATTCCTATCTCCGCCAGCAACAGAACCTCTATTCGACGTGCATTTAACGATGTCGAACAAGCTTTGAGTGAAGGGCATATTGTCTGTATTTTCCCAGAGGGCAGATTAACGGAAAATGGCGACATGAATCCATTTATGCGTGGTATTGACATCATCCTTCGTCGCAGCCCTGTGCCCGTTATCCCAATGGCGTTAAAAGGCTTGTGGGGAAGCTATTTCAGCCGCCACAAGGGCCGAGCCTGTAAAGGGCTCCCTAGCCGTTTCTGGTCTCGACTAGAAATTGAAGCAGGGTTGCCTATTGAGCCTAAAGCCGCCTCTGCGGAAGTTATGCAGCAAAAAGTGGCAGAGTTACGAGGCGATTGGCGCTAAGCGTTCAGTTTATCTAAACGCTTGTTCAAATCATTAAGACTTTCTGATCTCATCGACTCAGCTATACTCGCGCTTTCACTTAATAAAACGCAATCACTTTGAATCGTAAGCATCTTCCTTTTATTTTCGCGTTGCTACTCTGCTTGAGTCCTTGGGTCTCTTCGCCTACAGCATTGGTGCTGGGTTTTCTGCTCGCAAGCACGGGTTTGGTTCCATCCCAACTGCCCATTTCGACTTACACCAAAAAGCTTTTGTCTTACTCCATTATTGGCTTGGGGTTTGGTATCCAATTTCAGCAAGCCATTGCCGTAACCTCTGATGGTATCGGCCTAATTGTGGTCACCATTGTCGGTACCCTGCTGCTCGGTTATTTAGTCGCTAAAGCGATTAAGCTCGAAACCACGACCGCCTACCTTATTTCAGCAGGCACTGCGATTTGTGGGGGGAGTGCGATTGCGGCAGTTGCGCCAGCGATCAAAGCCAAAGATCAGCAGATTGCCCTGGCACTGGCGACCGTCTTCGTCCTTAACTCCCTTGCATTGTTTATTTTTCCGGTGATTGGACATGCATTAGCATTGGATCAACAAACTTTTGGGACATGGGCAGCAATCGCCATTCACGACACCTCCTCTGTCGTTGGAGCTGCATCCGCGTACGGTGAGCAAGCACTTACCACCGCGACGACATTAAAACTCGCCCGAGCATTATGGATTATTCCCGTTGCTCTGCTCAGTGCAATGCTCTTTGCTCGCGGAAATGGCGCGGAAGGTAAGCGCAAGTTAGTGCTTCCATACTTCATTTTTTGGTATTGCGGTGCCATCGCCTTTAGCGATCTCTTCCCTCAATTTGAGACCGCCTATCAGGGCATTTTCTCGGTCGCAAAGCAGGCACTAGTGGTGTCTTTATTTTTGATTGGTTGCAGCATTTCTGTTGAGAAGCTGAAAAGTGCGGGTGCAAAACCTCTGATCTTTGGTTTGAGCCTATGGGTGGTTATCTCAACCACTTCGCTCAGTTGGTTGTTGCTCACATGTTAAACTTACTCAATTAAGCTGAGTGATGGGAATGAGGCAAGGTGGTGGTTGATTGACGTCGATAGTCAAAAACGATGGCGACAACAATCAAAAAGGCCGTCAATTCCGCCAAAGAGCGATAGAGGCCATCACTCAGCAAAGCAATGCCGAGCTGCAAAACTGCCGTTGCTATTAAGATCCCTCTTACCATCTTCAACCTTATGCCTTTTCTTTGTCATATGATGCGCAATTATGATTGAGGGTTATAAGGTTGAGAAATTCCCTTTTTGACTAAATCATGCCGAAATCAACTAAGTTGATTTCCCAGCCACACTTTAACGGCTTGCCGCGAGACTTTAATCCCTTCCTTCAGTAACGCCTCAGGCATTAAGTAATAGGCGACTGGCCACTTAAACTTTTGCAGTCTTTCTTTTAAGTGTTGCTCATAATCCGCTCTGTTTGCTAGCGAAGGCGATTGGATGACAGCAACGGGTCGATAGCCAAATTCCGCATCGGGCATGGGAACCACGATACTCTGTTCCACGCCGTCAATCTCGTTTAGCACCGCTTCAATCTCTTCACAATGGATGTTTTCCCCGCCAGAGATAAACTGATTGTCCGCACGGCCGATGATCTTAAGCTCCTCACCTTGCCACATGCCTAAATCTTTACTGTCAAACCACCCCTGTTCATCCACCAGCGTCGTTAGGTTTCCCTGAAAGAAATAGCCTTCTGCCAAGGTTTCACCACCAATATAGATGCGCTGACCAATCAGTTGCAGTGCCCGATGTTTTAATAGATGCCCTGCGTTGCTCACACTGTCGATCTGCTTGGCGGTCACCGTTGAAGCGGCTTCTGTCATGCCGTAGCCTAGCCAGGTCTCTATCCCTTTACGCTGCGCCGCTTGAGCCAAGGTATGCTCCACATGGCTCCCTCCCAGCAAAACATGGCTCAGTTGCAAAGGCGTATTGTCATCAAGTAGGCGCTTCAATTGAGTCGCAACGAGAGACACGTGTGTCACTCCTTGAATCTCTTCAGCCAGAGCGCTATGCCCCACTTTCAAACATGCGCCAGCGACCAACCAGCGATAAACAATAGCCATGCCAGAAACATGATACAGCGGTAGGGAGAGCAACCATGTATCCTGCTGAGTAAAAAAGAATTCTTCCAACAATCCTTGTGCTGACGCGAAATGCTGCCGATGGGTATGGGCCACGGCTTTGGGATTGCCCGTGGAACCAGAGGTAAAAATAATCGTAGCAAGTTGATCGGCGCGATAATCGCAAACGTGCTTGTCAGGCAGCGAGTTGAGATGATTCGAGGCGAGTGAGATTTCTAGCAGCACATTACGATGATCGTGAGAGCAAGCCGAGCGGGTCTGCCCATCAACATTAGGATCAAGCCAAATAAAACGCGTTTGCTGCTCACGGTAAAGCGTCTCAAGCTTTGCTGAGAACATCGGGACCGATTGTGGCATGGTGATGGCCACCACAGCGCCCAGTTGATGCGCAGCCAGCAAGATAAGCACCATATCAACATGGTTTTTACCCAGCAGAGTGATGACATCTCCACGAGCCACCCCTTGCGCACCAAGAACCGCCGCTAAACGTTCAATCTCGTCGTTCAATTGTTGCCAATTGAATTGATAACGTGATGAGGTCAGCGCCATAGAAAGTGGGCTCTGCTGAGCCCAATATTTCCACAATGGCTGTTCACTGACGAATGCCGTTTCACCCATTATGAATGCCACACCAATTGCTGTTCTTCTAACGAAGCGATCGGCAGTGCGCATTTCGGCCATCCCACCATTAACTGAGATTGGAACAAACTTATGGTGTCCAAGCCCGGCGTCACATCAGGCAATTGCCATTTGGCAAAACGCGCTAGCTGGGTAAGCCCCAAACTTGATTCAATGCTCGAACTGATGACCGCTTTGATGCCCAAAGAATGCGCTTTTTTGATCAGCGCAATACATCGAGGCAATGAACCGATCAGCGTTGGTTTGATGACGATCGCTTTCACGCCCGTGAGATCGTCAAGCGCAAAGTCTGGTTGGTGCAGAGCATGCTGTAAGGTTTCATCCCATGCAATCGCAATCCCAGTGTTGATAGCAAAAGAGAGGCTGTCTCCGGGCTTTTGACAAGGTTCTTCGATAAACACGATCCGCTGGCGCAAAGATGGACTGATGTACTTGGCAAATTGCTGCGCCTTTTCTGGCGTCCAAGCACGATTGGCATCTAATCGCAGTGTGAGATCTGGAATGCTTTCCAAGAATAAGTTGACCAACATGCCATCGCGAATGGGTTCGTACAAACCTACTTTGACTTTGGCGACTTTCTCACCTTGCATCGCATTCAATACCGGAATGAGTTCATCGGGATCGCCGGTACAAAGTGGTGCGGGCAAATAGTTCCCGTCGCGAGGTAACTTCCCTTCCAACTCATACATCGCGGTGGAAAGACCAAATGCAACGGAAGGCAGTAAGGCGTCGTAATCGATGGGATGATCGGTGTTCATCCACAACTCAAGCTGTGCTTGCGCTTCAATACCCGCTTCTTCTATGGTCTCTAAGCTAAATCCTGGTAATGGTGCAACTTCGCCATACCCTTTTTGACCGTTCACGTTCAGCTCAATAATATAGCCAACACGCTCCGTCAGTTTCTCTTCTCTTAGCACAACACCGCTGTCCATTGGCAAGGTGTAGCGGTACAGTTTGGCTGATTTCATAGCTGTCCCTTAATACTTCATCGACAAATTGCTTTACTGAAAGTCAGGCTCTTTATGAATGAGACCGTCAATCGCAAAGAAAAGTCCCTAAACGATGCAGATTCTGTGCCTCTGCATCGCTCTCACATTGGGAAGAAAATTAAGGGTTACGTGGAAACTTATTGAAATCTGGACGACGTTTCTCGTTGAACGCATTGCGCCCTTCTTGTCCTTCATCGGTCATATAGAACATCATTGTGGCGTTGCCCGCCAACTCTTGAAGACCCGCTTGACCATCGCAATCGGCGTTTAATGCTGCTTTAAGGCAACGCAGTGCCATCGGGCTGTGCTGAAGTACTTCACGGCACCAACGTACGGTTTCTTTCTCTAATTCTTCTACAGGGACGACCGTGTTCACTAGCCCCATATCCAACGCTTCTTGTGCATTATAGAAACGGCAGAGGAACCAGATCTCGCGCGCTTTCTTTTGGCCTACGATGCGTGCCATGTAAGAAGCACCCCAGCCACCATCAAACGAGCCCACTTTTGGTCCAGTTTGGCCAAATTGCGCATTTTCGGCCGCGATGGTCAAATCACACATCATGTGTAAAACGTGACCACCACCAACCGCCCAGCCTGCTACAGAAGCGATGATCGGTTTTGGACAGGTACGAATATCACGTTGGAAATCAAGAACATTCAGATGGTGAACACCAGAATCATCTTTATAACCGCCGTAATCGCCGCGGATCTTTTGGTCACCACCAGAGCAGAAAGCATCTTCACCGAGACCGGTCAAAATGATCACGCCAACGTTAGAGTCATAGCGAGCATCCGCCAGAGCTTGGATCATTTCTTTGACGGTTTGCGGGCGAAATGCATTACGCACTTGAGGGCGTGCAATGGTGATTTTTGCAATGCCGTCTTCCGACTTGTGGTACTGAATATCTTCATAGGGCGCACTACAGTCATTCCAATTAACTGGTGCGTAAAGTTCTGCTTCAGTGATGCCTACTGTTTTAGCCATGGTGATTCCCATTGTTCTAATGTGTTTATCGTTGATAAACGGAATGAATAAAAGCACGGACGATGTCAGCAAAAGCGCTAGGTTGCTCTTGATGAACATTGTGGCCCGCATTGTCAACTATCGAGCAGGACAAGCCACTCTGTCTCGCTAGTTCTTGAAATTTTGTGTCTTTTTCGCCGCATACATAGTGCAAAGGTACGCTAGAGCGTTGCAACTGAGGCAATAGATTCGGTTGCTTCGCCAAAGAGGTTGCTAATAACATCTCCGCGACTGACGCACCAAGATTAGCACTTCGTTTTGCTATCAAGGTTTGTTTTTGCGCATGGTTTAGTGAAGAAAATACCCCTTGCTGATACCAATCGGCTAATACCTGTTCAATGGGTTCTTCACGAAATCGCTTCGCCCAATGGCTATCACTGATCCAGCGTTGCTGCTTTTCTTGCTCGCTGACTAAACCAAAATTGCCGCCTTCAATCAAAGCTCCACGCAGATTCATTGCGGCAAAGGCGTGCTCAACAAGCCCCTGCATGGCAATTCGGCCTCCCATTGAATAACCAATCAGAATACATGGGCGTTGGGCCAATTGCTGCTCGGTCACCGTCGCCACTTGCTGTGCACTCTCCGCAGCACTACTTGTGGCAATGCCAACACTTTGGCCGTGCCCTGCAAGGTCAATCGTTAGAGTTGGATATTCTTTGAGTGAACATTGCGTGGCACGCCAATCTTCTGCACTACCCAATAAACCGTGCAGAAACACCAACACGGGCGAACGGCCATCACCATTGCCTTGCTGATAATTAAACGAGAGCCCGGACATGATCAGCCAATTGCTTAATGTGCTGTGACGCTTGGTTTGGCGGCGTGTTGACTTCCACCAACAAGGCGCCACACCCGTGTGCCAAATGGTCAACAATTCGTTCTGTTAGTTCCGCAAATGATGTTGGACACACGTAATCGAGGCCAAATTGTTTGGCGGCAAATTCGAAACGGTAGCCATGAGGCATTTGGTATAACGCTTGTTTTTGCTGCGGTGGTACCGGTAATAAATCAAAAATCGCGCCGCCGTCGTTGTTGGTCACCACGATCACCACCGGAGTTTCTTGATGGCTATACAGCGCCAGCGAATTCAAGTCATACAACGCGGACGTGTCACCAATCATCAATAACATTGGGTTGGCTCTTGCTCTTTGCACGCCACTTGCCGTGGCAAAGAGGCCATCAATCCCCGATGCGCCACGATTGGTAAATGTTTCGACACCATGCAATTGACCAACCATATCGACCATGCGCACAAACAAGCTATTGCCCAAAAACAGATCGGCACTGCCCACGAGCGAGGATAATTGCAGAGCAATCATCATTTCACACAGGCTGCTTTGGGCGATTGCTCTGGCTTGCTTGTTCACCTCCGCACTATAACGCGGCAGTTCATTCGCCCACGCGACGGGCTGCACTTCGCGGCTGGTCACCACGTTCAACCACGCTGCGATTGAGCAGACAAAATGATGTTGAGGCAGGTGGCTTTGGTTATCTCGCTCAAAATCCGGTGAAACGTACCAATAATCGCAACCAACTTGCACTTGCTGCTCTAACCATTGTTGTAAACGCTTCGAGACCAAACGACGACCAAACTGGATGATCAAATCACATTGAGACAACTGCGCGCGAGCTGAGGGATTTTGCAACCAGATATCATAGCCACTCCAATCAGAAGTGGTTCCGGATTGTGGGTCACACAGCACTGGCCATCCTATCTGCGCCGCAAATTGATGGGCCTGTTTGGCTTCTTGCAGCGTTACACTGCCGATCACCACCACCCCTTTACGTTGTTCAATCTCTGCAATAGAAGGCGGCATGGAGAGCGGTATTTGTTTGTTACTGTAGATGCCACCCTCTGCTCGCCAAACAGCCACCGTGTCTAAATAACTCTGGTAAATTGACTTTGGTGTATTGGAATACAGCGGTTCAGGAAAGGGACAGTTGATGTGCACCGCATGGCCAATGACTGCCTGTTGATGAAGCACTTGATCCACAGATGTCAGTAACCAGTTTAATGATGTCTGTGTGTTTGGACTGGGCAAATTTAATGAAGCACAAACATGATTTGAGAAGATGCCTTGCTGTGCGATCGCTTGATTGGCCCCGCACCCCACCAGCTCAATCGGTCGATCTGCCGTGAGTAGTACCAGTTTCTCTCCGGTCAAGCCTGCCTCTGCCACTGCAGGCAAAAGATTGGCCACCGCAGTGCCCGATGTCACCACCACCGCCACCGGGCGTTGGCTGGCTTTGGCTAAACCAAGGGCGAGAAAACCCAACCCACGCTCATCAAAGTGTGTATGCAACTTCAAACGGGTATGGGCATTCGCTTCGAGGGCGAGCGGGGTTGAACGTGAGCCAGGTGCAACACAAACATCTCGAACCCCAAAGCGGTACAATTCTTCAAACAGCGTTTCACACCAAATCCGATTCAATACGGCTTGATCGTGGTTCATGATGCCACTCCAAGCGGTGGATGCTCAGAGATCAGTGACAATAAGGTCGACATTTTTTTATCCAGTTCACTCCATTCATGCTCTGCGATTGAGCCAGGAACAATGCCGGCTCCTGCGAACAAATGCAGTGAATCATCCACAATCAACGCGCTGCGTATTGCAACACAAAACTCCGCTTGTTCATGACTAATGTAACCGACAGAGCCCGCATACCAGCCACGGGCGAAAGGTTCATTTTCAACAATAAACTGCATCGACTCTTGACGAGGCAACCCTGCAACCGCCGCAGTTGGCTGTAAAGCCGAGAGCAATTGTACTCCATTGACTCCCGCCTTCAATTGCACATGGATATTGCGCTTCAGATGCTGAACTTTACGCAGGCGCACTAAACGCGCTTCCGACTCGACCTCTACACTCTCAGCATGAGGTGTAAGGCGATCAACGATATCGTCAACCACATACTGGTTTTCATTCAGATTTTTGACATCCTGAGAAAGCCAACTGGCCAGTTCCATATCTTGCGTGGCGTTGTGGCCACGACCAATAGTGCCCGCCAATGCTTCGGTATACAGCTCTTGCCCTTGGCGCAAGTAAAGTCTCTCTGGTGTTGAACCGATGAAACTGTGTTTACTGTCGAGACTCAGCATAAAGTGAAAACTGTGGTGATTCTGCAGGTAACTCGCTTTAAGCAACTGCGCAGCGCACAATGCGGAATCTAAGTGCACCGTGGTTTTGCGTGCCAGAACTACCTTCTTAAACGCCTTAGCTTGTATGCCTTTCAGTACTTTACTCACCAAGTCACACCACCCCTCGCGCTCAGGTAAGTGTTCCACGCTCTGGATGTGCGCAGTGAGAGGTGCTAACGGTTTCGCCTCAGTCGTGAGTTTGCTCAACGTGTGCAGAATTCGGCTCTTATCACCATTTAGATTGACCGCCAACGACCACTTGTCGTCCAAACGGATCAGTTCAATCTGAGGTAGAAAGAAAAAAGAAGGCATACAACGGCGATTTTTCTCGCTGCTGCCATCGAATGATCGTCCTCCCCAAACACGTTGTCCGGGAGACAGTATGGTATAGGCCGGGCCTGGATCGACAAAGGTGTGCAATTGTCCTAACGCAACCACCTCTTCACGAGTATCTCGTGACTGCCAATAAAATTTCGGAAAAACCGGCTGGGCTTCAAGCCAGTCAATGAACGTTAATGTAGGTTTTGTTATTAAAAGCTCGACCAGACGAGTCTCGTCATCCTTGGCATTTTTGACACGTTCAATGAGATTAGTAATGGCTTGATGAAAATGTGACAAAACAACCTCGTACATTAGAGGATAAAGAATTACTGTCGCTACTCTATTGATAGACCCTGATCAAATCAAGGTTGTGTGCGATCTTTTGCAGAATCCTGTGATAACTGACGCCTCCAAACGAAGAGGAGTCCTTCATCGAGATAGCGACACTGATCAAATTTCGACTTTTCTATAGATTTTTATTCTAAAAAATGTCAGTTTAGTATCCTTTAATAAAGAATTTTACGAATTTTCAGGAATTACACAATGCAAAATATCGGGATGTCGTCAAAACTCGACAATGTCTGCTATGACATCAGGGGTCCTGTACTCAAACATGCTAAGCGCATGGAAGAAGAAGGGCATAAAATCCTTAAGCTAAATATTGGAAACCCCGCCCCATTTGGCTTTGACGCCCCTGATGAAATTCTGGTCGATGTGATTCGTAACTTGCCTACGTCGCAAGGTTACTGTGATTCAAAAGGCATTTACTCAGCGCGTAAGGCCGTTGTTCAGCATTATCAACGCAAAGGCATTCGCTCTCTCGATGTGGAAGATGTTTACATTGGTAACGGCGTTTCCGAACTGATCGTAATGGCCATGCAAGCGCTACTCAATAATGGGGACGAAATGCTGGTGCCTGCACCTGACTACCCATTATGGACCGCAGCCGTGGCACTTTCGGGCGGTAAAGCGGTGCATTACCTCTGTGATGAGCAAGCAGACTGGTACCCTGATCTGGATGATATGCGCAAAAAAATCACGCCTAAGACTCGTGGTATTGTACTCATCAACCCCAATAACCCGACGGGTGCCGTCTACAGTCGCGATTTTCTACTGGAAGTGATCGAAATCGCACGTCAACACAAGCTGATGATTTTCGCCGATGAAATCTACGACAAAGTGTTGTACGACGGCGCGGTGCACACCTCAGTCGCGACCTTAACTGACGATGTGCTGGTGATGACGTTTAACGGCCTATCAAAAGCCTATCGTGTATGTGGTTTCCGTGGTGGTTGGATGTTTATGACCGGACCAAAGCATTTAGCCCAAGGCTATGTGAACGGTTTGGACATGCTAGCCTCGATGCGCCTGTGCGCCAACGTGCCAATGCAACACGCTATTCAAACTGCGTTGGGGGGCTATCAGAGCATCAATGAATTGATCTTACCTGGCGGTCGTTTATTGGAGCAGCGTGATCGCGCATGGGAGTTAATCAACCAAATCCCTGGTGTTTCATGTGTGAAACCGAAAGGCGCAATGTATCTATTCCCCAAGATTGATACGAAAAAATACAGCATCAAAGATGACCAAAAGATGGTTTTTGATTTTCTCGTTCAAGAAAAAGTGCTGTTAGTGCAGGGTTCTGGTTTCAACTGGCCAAAACCAGACCACTTCCGCATCGTCACTCTACCGCACATCGAAGATCTCGAAACCGCCATTGGCCGCTTTGAACGTTTCTTACATGGCTATAGCCAGTAGTATTTATTGCTAAACTTTCATATGCTTAAAGGTGTTCCATAGGAACACCTTTTTTCTAACTGCGTTTTGAGGTAACTATCGTGCAAGAAAGCCATTTTTTCGCTCATTTGGCTCGTATGAAGCTAATTCAACGCTGGCCATTAATGCGCTCTGTCTCCAGTGAGAATGTCTCTGAGCACAGTTTGCAGGTCGCCTTTGTTGCCCATGCTTTAGCGCTGATCAAAAACAAAAAGTTTGGTGGTCACATCAATGCAGAGCGGGTGGCCGTGCTAGCCATGTATCACGATAGTAGTGAGGTTTTGACCGGGGATTTGCCCACACCCGTAAAATACTACAATCCTGACATCGCGAAGGAGTATAAGAAAATCGAAGCGGCTGCAGAGCAAAAACTGCTCTCCATGCTGCCAGAAGAATTTCAGGAAGACTTTCGTCCATTTGTCATCTCACAACAAACTTCAGAAGAAGAAGCTCAAATCGTCAAACAGGCTGATTCCATTTGTGCCTATCTCAAATGTCTAGAAGAACTCAGTGCAGGTAATCACGAGTTTGCTTTGGCGAAAAAGCGCTTAGACATCACGTTAGCGGAAAGAAAAACACCTGAAATGGATTATTTCCTCAATACGTTTGCGCCAAGCTTTGAACTATCCCTAGACGAAATCAGTTAACAAATATGGAGTCCACTTTGTCATTGACTATTCGCTCACAATGGCTGGAACGCCATGATGATGAACATAAAATTCGTCGTGATGATCATCGCAGCCCTTTTCAACGCGATCGAGCACGAATTCTTCATTCGGCCGCTTTTCGTCGCCTGCAGGCCAAAACCCAAGTGCATGGCAACAGCCTCGAAGATTTTCATCGCACCCGATTAACTCATTCGCTCGAAGCGGCGCAATTGGGTACCGGAATTGTCGCACAAATTAAGAAGAAACAACCTGAGTATCGAGATCTGCTGCCCACAGACAGCTTAATTGATGCCTTGTGCTTAGCACACGACATCGGACACCCACCGTATGGACACGGCGGTGAGGTGGCTCTGAACTATATGATGCGAGATCATGGCGGCTTTGAAGGTAACGCGCAAACTTTCCGTATCGTCACCCAACTCGAGCCCTACACCGAACACTTCGGCATGAATTTGTCTCGGCGCACACTGCTCGGGTTAATTAAATACCCAGCTTTTATCAGCCAGACTCGCGCGGCTTCACAGCCTGCACCTGTGAGCCACCAACGTCAAATCAAAGCCAAGCAGTGGAGTCCAGCAAAAGGCATTTACGATTGCGATAAACCCCTGTTTGACTGGGTACTCGCTCCATTAAGTGAAACCGATAAACAACAGCTGAATGCAATGCGGGATTGCCCCCACGACGCCTTATCTCATCGGAAAACGCGTTATAAATCGATCGATTGTTCGATTATGGAGCTGGCCGATGATATTGCTTATGGCGTGCATGACCTTGAAGATGCCATCGTGCTTGGACTCGTCACACGTAGCCAATGGCAAGAAGGTGCGGCGAGTCAGTTGGCAGATTGTGGTGACCCATGGTTTGAAAAACACATTAGTTCCATTGGCGAGATGTTATTTAGTGGCCAGCATCATCAACGCAAAGATGCCATTGGCGGCATGGTTAACGCACTGCTCACCAGCATCGAGGTGAAGCCCGTCGACGGTGAATTTGAAAGTCCACTGTTGGCCTTTAATGCCTATCTCGATATCGGCATGGAGAAAGCACTGTCGATTTTGAAGCACTTTGTCAGCCAGTATGTAATTCAAATTCCTCAGGTTCAAATTGTCGAGTATAAAGGACAACAGATCATCATGGATTTATTTGAAGCACTTAGTGCCGATCCTCAACGCTTGCTGCCTTTGCCCACTCGACATCGTTGGGAGCTGGCAGAAACAGACACCAGCAAAATGCGAGTGATAGCGGACTACATTTCTTCGATGACCGATGGCCATGCGCGGCGACTGCACCAGCAGTTGTTTTCATCACATCATTAACAACGCTCTATCTGGCTGTCGCTAACGATAGTTTCGTTCAAACACACCCGGCGGCATTTGCGCAATTTGAAACTCAATCATTTTGTCAAATGCCGTTATTAAGGGTGTAAAATCGTTTTCAGGCTGAAAATAACTAAGAATGTGAAAACCGGCCTCGACAGTGGAAAGCGCATTGTCACTAGGTGATTTTCGGATACGGTAGTTTCCAGTGAGATTGTCGGGTAATTGTACACACGGCAGCGCTTGCAAGTTGCTTGAAAGCTGCCAGATTTTAAACGCTTTCTTCCACGTACCATCGAGCAGAATAAAGCGCAGACGACGCATTTTACCGCCATCAGATTGACTGACTTGTTCCACCGTGACGGCTTGTTCATTCGGAAACAACACCCAATGGAGATAGGATTCATCGCCTAGCAACTGATTAAGTTCAGCGTGTTGTGAAAAGTCTTCTCCAATGAACAAACGACAGCTAGCCAAAGACAAATCGAGAATTCGAGCCGTGCCAAGTGGGCGATGCTCTTCACTCGGATGCTGTAGAATGATAAGTTCCACATCTGAGGCAAGAGATTCTATCCACTGGCAAATACACGCTTTTTTCGCTTTACCACATTGAGAACAATACCGAGACATACTGTGAACCTTACTATTTTTCTGACGATAACCAGCGTACTTTGTCTATTGCTGCAGCAGCCACTCTTGTCTGATTGGACGGAGTGGCATCGCCAAGCGATAAATCATGGTGAATGGTGGCGAATCCTATCAGGAAATTTCACTCACACCAACTACCCTCACCTTGTGATGAATCTGGCTGGACTTTGGGTAATTGCTCACCTTTTCAAACCCAATTGGAAAATGTTGGCTTTGCTGCTGGTGATGATCAGCGTCATGGTCGGACTCGCTAACCTCTTAACCTCAATGCAAATATACGTTGGTCTTTCTGGAACGTTGCACGGCCTGTTTGCCTATTTTGCGCTAAGAGAAAGCTTGGAGGGAAGAAAAAGCAGTTGGCTTCTGGTGCTTGGTGTCGTGGTGAAAGTCGCTTGGGAGCATTGGATGGGCGCATCTGCAAGCACAAGCGAGCTCATTGGTGCTAGGGTCGCCATTGAGGCGCACCTTGCTGGTATGAGCAGCGGTTTCCTCTTAGCCTCGCTACAACTCTTTTACCAGCGTTACCTTAACGCCAAAGCGCAATAAAGAGACAAAGCAAGCTGATAGAATGTCAACTTGCTTTGTCATCCAATTACAACTTAATCCGTGACTGATTTTTCTCAATCGTTGACTTACCGATACCTTTCACTTGAACTAACTCATCAACCGTTTTAAACGGTCCATGAGCTTCTCTAAAGTCAACAATTTGCTGAGCTTTTTTAATACCAACGCCTTTTAACATCATGGCAATTTCTTCTGCTGTTGCCGTGTTGATGTTGACGGAAATCTCAATGCCTTCATATTTCTCGGCTGCTTTCATTGCAGAGTCCGCAAAAGAAACGGAAGGAAAAGAGAATGCCATTAGCATGGCTAAAAGGGTAATTACCTGTTTCATTGTCGTGTCCTCATATTGGGTGAAAGGTGTTATACCTAACCCAGCGAGAGCAAAAAACAGACAAGAGACAAAAATAAAACAGGCCGCGAAAGCGACCTGTTTTTAGTTACATATCAGTTGCACACCGAACGATTAGTTGCTCACAACAAAGTATTCAATATCAGTGTTCGCACGAAGAATCGCGACGATAGAGCTCAAGTCACGCTGTGCAGAGACGCGTTGTAGTTGCACTGAAATTTGCTGTGCTAGTACAGGCTCTAAGCTCTCTTCTACTTTTTCAAGCGCCACGATGACAACATTGCCTTCCATATCTTTACTTTGGCCGTATACCGCATTACCTGCTGCTGGTTTTGCCATAGCAAACACGGTCTGTGCTAAAGGAGAACGACGATCAATCTTCTCTAACTCACCAAATGATAAGTCTTTCTCTTGCAAAATAGCGGTATTGCCTGCTTTCAGTGCTGTCACGACTTCGCTTCCTAGCTCAAGTGCTTGTTGCTCACCTTTCACTTGAGAAAGCTCCGCTGCTACTTGGTCTTGCACCTCAGTCAAAGGTAGTACCGTCTCATCGCGAGCATCATCAACACGAACAACGATGATGTGTTCAGGGGCAATTTCAATCGCTTCTGAGTTCAAACCATCCAGCTTAACTTCTGGGCTGGTAATCGCTTGAGTCACCGCAGGTGTGCGAAGAATTTCAGGTGCATCAACTTGAGAGATAAAGTCAGTGTGTTTCACTTCTTGACCCACCGCTTTTGATGCTTCTTCTAAAGAATCTGGGTATTCGAATGCCACTTTCTCTAGCTCACTTTGCAACTCGTAGAATTGGTCGACGGCTTTCTGGTCGATCATTTCTTGTTTGATTTGCGCAGCAACATCGCTAAATGGCTTCACAACAGGTTCTTTTAGCTCTTCGAGTTTGATGATGTGGTAGCCGAAGTCAGACTTCACCAAGCCAGTGACATCACCCACATTTTTTAGCGCAAACGCCGCTTCTTCAAACGCTGGATCCATCACATCACGTTCAATCCAACCCAGTTCACCGCCATTATCAGCACTGCCAAAATCGTCTGATTTCTCTTGAGCTAGTGCCGCAAAATCCGCGCCAGCGTTCAATTCGTCTAAAATTGCTTGTGCTTTAGCTTGGTCATCACCCTCAATGAGGATATGAGCCACTCGACGCTGCTCCTCAGAGGAATACTTATCAAGGTGCTCTTGATAGTACTGTTTCACTTCGTCATCAGAAATGGTGATTTGCTGCTTGAGTGAATCCGCCGCTAACTCGACGTAAGACACCTTCACCTGCTCAGGGCGAGTAAAGCGTGATTTGTTTTCATCGTAGTACTTTTGGATGTCTTCTTCTGTCAGCGTCACTTTATCCGCAAAGTCGCGAATATTTAGCGTCACCGTGCGAACATCACGTGTTTGAGTAAACAATTTACCTTCTGCATCCACTTCACCTGGTAGGGTAAATTCACTGGTTTGTAGTGCATCAAGCAATTGAGAACGAATCAACTCACGACGCATGTACTCTGCAAAAGAATCTGCTGAATAGCCCGCGCGACGCAGAGTCGCTTGGTAGACGTCTTGGTTGAACTTACCGTCTTGCTGGAATTCTGGCATTGCTAGAATCATGCTTCTTACTTGAGCATCACTGATGCGTAAACCTAATGATTCTGCATGCTGATCAAGCAAAACGTCGTTAATCATGCGGTCTAATACCGATTTACGGAAAGACTCTACGTAAGCAGGGTCAGCAAGGAGTTGAGAAAAGTAATCTCCTAGTTGCGACTGCATACGATTACGCTCATTTTGGTAAGCCATTTCAAACTCACCACGACCGATTTCGACATTGCCAACTTTTGCTGCAGAGTTACTACTACCACTCACAAGGTAGCTACCGACACCTGCAAAGACAAACGATAGGATGATCAATCCTAGGATAATTTTAACCGCGATGCTATTCACGCCTTCGCGCAATCGATCCATCATAACTAAACTGCTCTCCACTCACGAAGCCAACGCTTCTCTTGAAATGTAATCACGCGATAATACCAGAAAAAAGAAATGCGCATCAGTAGGATGCGCATAATTTAAAAAAGTTCGGCTTTAACATCGCAAAATCATGTTCAAACGGGTTTGATTGAACAAAATTCACACTAACGCGATTAGTTACAAGCGTCTTTAAGAGCTTTACCTGCTTTGAAAGATGGTACTTTCGCTTCTGCGATTTGGATCTCTTCACCAGTCTTAGGGTTACGGCCTGTACGAGCTGCGCGAGTACGCACGCTGAAAGTACCGAAACCAACTAGAGCTACTTGATCACCAGACTGAAGAGTACCGCTTACTGCTTCAATGAATGCATCTAGAGCACGACCTGCTGACGCTTTAGAGATATCTGCGTTTGCAGCGATTGATTCTACTAGTTGAGTTTTGTTCACTGTGATTCCCCTTTGTGCCATCTGTGATTATTTTTTTAGATGACTTTCGTTCCATTAATACTAAAAATTAGCGCCAAGCCTTATCTTAAAAGGGCTGGCAGCCATCGAGCTCTAACTTAGCTCCCAAAAAAAACGCTGACAAGCCTTTTCGAGCCTATCAGCGTAAACTTTTACTTATTTTTGCTGCACATCACTATTTTTTAGCGTCGAACTCCACCCCAGTTGGGTCTCGCTCAAGTGCAACTTTAAGAACTTCATCAATCCATTGAACTGGAATGACTTTCAAATCAGCGATAACGTTGTCTGGAATTTCTTCCAAATCACGCTCATTGTCCTTCGGAATAAGTACCGTTGTGATGCCACCACGATGTGCAGCCAACAACTTCTCTTTTAGACCACCGATTGGTAACACTTCACCACGCAGAGTAATTTCCCCTGTCATGGCGACTTCTGCTTTAACAGGGTTACCCGTTAGGCTAGAGACTAACGCCGTGCACATCGCAATACCGGCACTTGGGCCATCTTTTGGTGTTGCGCCTTCTGGAACGTGCACATGGATGTCTTTCTTCTCGTAGAAATCGGAGTTAATACCCAATTTCTCCGCACGAGAGCGCACAACAGTCATGGCCGCTTGAATCGACTCCTGCATCACATCACCAAGTGAGCCAGTTTGGGTCAGTTTACCTTTGCCCGGCATCGCCTCAGTCTCAATCGTCAGCAAATCGCCCCCGACTTCGGTCCACGCAAGCCCTGTCACTTGACCCACTCGGTTGCTGTCATCCGCTTTACCATAGTCAAAGCGTTGAACACCCAAGTACTCTTTCAAGTTATCGATATTGACCGTTACCGACTTCAACTCTGGCTTCAGCAGAATGTTCTTCACTGCTTTACGACAGATTTTCGAAATCTCACGCTCTAAACTACGCACACCCGCTTCACGCGTATAGAAGCGGATAATACCAATAATGGCAGAGTCCTCGATATTGATTTCATGAGGCTTCAAGCCATTGCGCTCGACCTGCTTCGCAACCAAGTGGCGCTTCGCAATGTTGAGTTTTTCATCTTCTGTGTAACCAGACAAACGAATCACTTCCATACGGTCAAGCAAAGGACCTGGAATATTCATTGAGTTCGAGGTTGCAACAAACATCACGTCAGACAGATCGTAATCCACTTCTAAGTAGTGATCGTTGAACGAGTTGTTCTGTTCTGGGTCCAGCACTTCAAGTAATGCAGACGCAGGATCACCACGCATGTCAGATGACATTTTGTCGATCTCATCCAACAAGAAGAGTGGATTCTTCACGCCAACTTTGGCCATTTTTTGAATCAGTTTGCCCGGAAGCGAACCAATATACGTACGGCGATGGCCACGGATCTCTGCTTCATCTCGAACGCCACCGAGCGCCATACGAACGTATTGACGACCTGTTGCTGCGGCAATTGAACGACCTAATGAAGTCTTACCCACACCAGGAGGCCCCACAAGGCAAAGAATCGGGCCTTTGAGCTTATTGATACGGTTTTGAACCGCCAAATACTCTAGAATGCGGTCTTTTACGCGCTCAAGGCCGTAATGGTCTTCATTGAGCACTTCTTCCGCTTTCGCCAAGTCTTTCTTCACTTTAGAACGTTTGTTCCAAGGAACGTTGACCATCCAATCAATGTAGCTGCGCACAACCGTCGCTTCCGCTGACATCGGCGACATCATCTTCAGCTTTTGCAGTTCTTGTTCGGTCTTTTCGCGTGCTTCTTTCGGCATTTTAGCCGAATCAATCTTTTGCTTGAGCGCTTCAAACTCATCAACGCCATCTTCAGATTCGCCAAGCTCTTTCTGAATGGCTTTCATTTGCTCATTCAGATAGTACTCGCGCTGGGATTTCTCCATCTGTTTCTTGACGCGGTTACGGATGCGCTTTTCAACTTGCAGAATGTCGATTTCCGATTCCATTTGCCCCATCAGGAACTCAAGACGCTCGGTGATATCTACGGTTTCTAGTACTTGCTGCTTATCCGCTAATTTCAGTGGCATATGGGCAGCAATGGTATCTGCAAGGCGGGCAGCTTCATCAATACCACCAAGGGAAGTCAGGACTTCTGGTGGAATCTTCTTATTCAGTTTAATAAAGCCTTCAAATTGGCTAATAGCGCTGCGAACAATCACTTCTTGCTCACGCTCATCCAATTCAGGAGTGATGATAAATTCCGCTTCTGCTAAGAAGAAATCACTTTCCTTGAACTGATTGATTTTAGCGCGCTGCTGGCCTTCAACCAGTACTTTTACCGTACCGTCTGGCAGTTTAAGCAGTTGCAGGATCGTGGCTACCGTGCCCACCTCGAACAAGTCATCAACGGTTGGTTCATCTGTGTCTGCTTGCTTTTGTGCGACAAGCAAAACTTGTTTATTGGCTTCCATTGCCGATTCTAAGCAACTGATCGACTTTTCACGGCCAACAAACAAAGGGATAACCATGTGTGGATAAACCACCACATCTCGTAGAGGTAGGACGGGGATCTCGATACGCTCGGAACGTTCCAAGTTCATATAATTCTCTCTTCCACTTACTATTATGAGCAGTATATGGGGGCTAATTATTTGGATTCAATAAAAGAAAATAAAAAAGGAGGTAATTCCTTACCTCCTTTTTCTACATCGATTAAATTTACTCAGCGCCAGCGGCTTGGCTCTCACTGTTGGTGTAAATCAAAAGCGGCTCTGATTCACCATTAATCACCGATTCATCAATGACAACTTTGCTCACGTCGTCCATCGATGGCAGTTCATACATGGTTTCTAGCAACACGCCTTCCAAAATTGAACGCAAACCACGAGCGCCTGTTTTACGCTCCATCGCTTTTTTCGCGATCGCTTTTAGCGCATCTTCTCTGAACTCAAGATCCGCACCTTCCAGTTCAAACAGTGCTGCATATTGCTTTGTTAGCGCATTTTTTGGTTGGCAAAGAATCTGAATTAATGCTTCTTCGTCCAACTCGGTCAACGAAGCGGTCACTGGAAGACGACCAATAAACTCAGGAATCAAACCATATTTCACAAGATCTTCTGGCTCTACCTGAGTGAACAATTCGCCCACTGTTTTGCTTTCGTCTTTAGAGCGGACTTCCGCACCAAAACCAATGCCGGTACCTGTTGCAACTCGTTGTTCGATCACTTTATCTAGACCGGCAAATGCACCACCACAGATAAAGAGGATCTTTGACGTATCCACTTGCAAAAACTCTTGCTGAGGATGCTTACGACCACCTTGAGGTGGTACAGAAGCAATCGTACCTTCAACCAGTTTAAGCAGCGCTTGTTGAACGCCTTCACCAGAAACGTCACGAGTAATCGATGGGTTTTCTGCTTTACGAGAAATCTTGTCGATCTCGTCGATATACACAATACCACGCTCTGCTTTCGCTACGTCGTAATCACATTTCTGAAGCAACTTTTGAATGATGTTTTCAACATCTTCGCCCACGTAACCCGCTTCTGTTAGCGTCGTGGCATCTGCCATAGTGAACGGTACATCGAGGAAACGCGCAAGCGTCTCAGCAAGCAACGTCTTACCGCTACCTGTTGGGCCAATCAGCAAGATGTTACTCTTACCTAGCTCCACGCCATCACTCGTTGTGTCACCATTACGTAAACGCTTGTAGTGGTTATATACCGCAACCGCGAGCACTTTTTTCGCATGGTCCTGACCGATTACATAGTCATCAAGGTGTGCACGGATTTCACGAGGCGTTGGTAACGCTTCAGATTCACGTTTTGGAAGCACATCTTTGATCTCTTCACGGATGATGTCGTTACATAAATCGACACATTCGTCACAGATGTAAACGGATGGACCAGCGATTAGCTTGCGAACTTCGTGCTGGCTTTTGCCGCAGAAAGAGCAGTAAAGCAACTTACCACTACCACTCTCTTTGCTTTTGTCTGTCATTCGCTAACCTCTTAGCCTTTACTCTTTATGTTTGAGTGTATAACAATTTGAATCAGTTTGCGCAGGCAAATTATGCACTACGATGAGTCAATACTGCGTCCACCAAACCGTATTCTACTGCCTGATCTGCCGACATAAAATTATCGCGATCAGTATCACGCTCAATCACTTCCAAAGGTTGGCCAGTGTGTTCTGCCAACAGCTTGTTCAGTTTAGTCTTAATTGTAAGAATTTCCTGAGCATGAATTTGGATGTCTGACGCTTGACCTTGGAAACCACCGAGTGGCTGGTGAATCATCACACGTGAGTTAGGTAGCACATAACGCTTACCTGGTGCACCACCAGCAAGCAAAAATGCACCCATTGAACATGCTTGACCCATACATACTGTGCTCACATTTGGCTTGATGAACTGCATTGTGTCGTAAATCGACATACCTGCTGTCACGCTGCCACCTGGAGAGTTAATGTAAAGGAAGATATCTTTGTCTGGGTTCTCAGACTCTAGGAAAAGTAGCTGAGCCACGACAAGGTTTGCCATGTGGTCTTCAACTTGTCCGGTGAGGAAAATCACTCGCTCTTTTAGCAAACGCGAATAAATATCGTAAGAACGTTCACCACGGGAAGTTTGTTCAACCACCATTGGTACTAGTGCGTCGATGATTGGCGACATTGCATTTTTTTCTTGGTAGCTCATATTCTTATGTCCCTAAAATAAATGGCCCGGATGATAATTATCATACGGACCATTGTTAGCAGAATAGTTAACGTTTAGTCAACCTTCTACGCAAGATATTGCTTATTAAGCTGGTTGGTTCATTAGCTCGTTGAAGCTAACTTCTTTTTCAGAAACCTGAGCTTTAGCAATGATCGCGTCGATAGCTTGTTCTTCTAGAGCAACGTTACGCATGTTGTTCATCATCTGTTCGTTTTGCTCGTAGTAAGTCACAACTTCAGTTGGATCTTCGTAAGCAGTCGCCATTTCAGTGATGATAGCTTTCACTTTCTCTTCATCAACTTTTAGCTCGTGAGCTTTGATCACTTCACCTAGAAGTAGACCCACGACAACACGACGTTTCGCTTGCTCTTCAAACAGTTCACGAGGAAGCTGCATTGCTGCTTCAACGTTACCGCCAAAGCGTTGTGCTGCTTGCTGACGTAGAACATTGATTTCTTGGTCGATAAGCGCAGCTGGCACGTCGATTTCGTTCTCTTTTACAAGACCGTCAATCGCTTGCTCTTTGATACGGTTTTTAACCGCTTGCTTAAGCTCACGCTCCATGTTCTTGCGAACTTCTGCTTTCAGTGCGTCGATGCCGCCTTCTGCTACGCCAAACTTAGCAACGAACTCGTCGTTTAGTTCTGGTAGTTGACGTGCTTCAACTTTGTTCACTTTGATAGCGAATTTCGCTGCTTTACCTTTTAGGTTTTCAGCGTGGTAATCTTCTGGGAAGGTTACGTCGATTTCGAATTCCATGCCCTTAGTTTTGCCTTCGATACCATCTTCGAAGCCAGGGATCATGCGGCCTGCGCCCATTTCTAGTGGGAAGTTCTCAGCTTTACCGCCTTCAAACTCTTCACCGTCGATAGAGCCAACGAAATCGATGCTTACGCGCTTACCCGCTTCAGCTGCTTCTTCAACTTCAGTCCAAGTCGCTTGTTGCTTACGTAGAGTTTCGATCATCTCTTCAACGTCAGCGTCTTTCACTTCAACTGCTGGTTTTTCAACAGTGATGTTTTCTAGACCTTTAAGCTCAACTTCTGGGTAAACTTCAAAAGTTGCGTTGAATACGAGATCTGAGCCTTCTTTGTTTTCAACTGGAGCGAAAGTTGGTGCACCCGCTGGGTTGATCTTTTCTTTGATGATCGCTTCGATGAAGTGGCGTTGCATTACTTCACCTAGGATGTCTTGACGTACTGCTTTGCCGTACATTTTCGCAACCATCTTCATTGGCACTTTGCCTTTACGGAAACCATCGAAACGACGGTTTTTAGCGATGTTGCGTAGTTCAGCTGTAACTGCATCTTCGATGTTAGCAGCAGGAACAGTAATATTCAGACGGCGCTCTAGGCCCTCTAGCGTTTCAACAGTAACTTGCATTATATATAAACCTCAAAAATGGCTCAGTTTGACTGAGCATATGAGCCTAACGAATGCCAGAGCAAACGAATACGGCTGCATCCTTGTCTGTGTTCTTTACGAACACCTATTTTAAAATCGAGTATCGGTTTCGCCATGAAACCAAACTAATCAGTGATATCTTCGGCTGCACCAAAGGTATCTCCCATTAGTCTCAGGACAAAATTTCAGACGCGACATTCTAACGATCTGATCTAACCCTGTCGAGCCAATCGCCACTATGTGCGCAATGTCTGTCCTAAAATCTCGAATTCATGTCGCAATTTGGCGGTTAGCAACTAAGATTGGGACAATAACGAGTTTTTCAAGAGAATCGACTGCTTTTTTTATCGAAAAGCGTAAAAAGAGATCTTGCTCTTGTTTTGCTCCACAGAGTTGAGATCTTTTTCGCCACTATTTTCTACAAACCGATAACATCTGACTATCCACCCCAATTGGACTGTTTTGTGGCAAGTTAAACAGAATGCGTTACCTGTCTTACCTGTCAGTGCTTGCTGCGATTTTGTTTTCGGAGAATCAGGATGTCTCAACGCACACGTATCGTGCTTATGTTCTTCGTCATTTATCTGCTCTGCATGTTGGTCAGCGGCCGCTACATTTGGCTAACTAGCTACCAAGCATTAACGCAGCAGCATCATTCTCAATTAGAGCGATTCGCCGGACACATCCAAAACAAACTGGACAAATTCGCACACATTCCACAGTTGCTCGCTAAAGATGAACCTCTCATCGATGCTCTGCAACAGCCAAACAACAGTGCTCAGATTGATCTGACTAACCGCTATCTCGAAGAAGTGAACGCGGTGATTCAAGCGGCGGATACCTATTTAATTGACGAATACGGCAATACTATTGCCGCAAGTAACTGGAATATTGACCGCTCTTTTGTGGGACGTAACTTTGCATTCCGCCCTTATTTTAAACAGGCTATCGTAGGTCAACGAAGCCAATATTTCGCGCTCGGTTCCACCTCGGGTCAACGGGGCTACTATTACTCCTACCCTGTCACCTATGCTGGGTCGATCATCGGGGTTGTGGTGGTGAAGATGGAGCTTCTTTCCATAGAGGACAATTGGCGAGAAAAGCGCAGCGTGTTTGTGGCAGACGATGAAAACCAGATCGTGTTTATGTCCAGTGACCCTGCTTGGTTATTTAAAAGCCTGACACCAAAGTCAGAGAGCGAACTTCAACGTATTCGTGATTCACGACAATATTTGGATAAAAGCATTGAATCACTGGATTTCGTCGGTGATTTAAACGCTAAGCAAAGTGAAATCAAGCAAGGCGAACCTTACAGTTCTGGCACCATGATTGTCTCTTCATTGCCTTTACCTGACTTAGCACTGACGATTCGGGTGCTCTCTTCAAAACATAACTTGGTAATAACCACCTTTGGCTTGCTTTTGGTCGAAACCTTGGTATTTGCGATTCTTTTCTTACTTGGTCAACTCTACTACCACCGACAGCAGAAGCATCGCCAGATCGAAAGGGTGCAACAAGAAGCGAAACAAAAGCTGGAGTTCCTTGTGATGGAACGCACCGCCGAGTTGCAAGCAGAAATCGCACAGCGCACTAAGACCGAACAAGCCTTGCGACTTACTCAAGACGAACTCATTCAAGCCGCCAAACTCGCAGTTATTGGACAGATGTCCGCCAGTATTAGCCACGAACTCAACAACCCATTGGCCGCTATTCGCAGTTTTGCCGATAACGGCAGACTCTTTTTAGAAAAAGAGAAGTATCCTCGTGTCGATGAGAATCTCAGTCGCATTTCCGCATTGACGGAGCGGATGGCCAAAATCAGCCAACAATTGCGTTCTTTCGCACGAAAATCCGCGGGTGATGAGCTTGTCGAAGCGCGCTTGATGCCCGTACTACTCTCAGCTAACGAGCTAATGAAACCCTCTCTCAAATCCGCGCGTGTGCAACTCGAAACCGATTTCCCAGAACACGATATCCACTTGGTGATCAATACCATTCAACTGGAGCAAGTTCTGATCAATCTTATTACCAATGCGATTGAAGCGATGGAGAACACAGAGGCGAAGCAACTGCGTATCACCGTGGACCGGGCGCTTGAGCAGCAAATCCGTGTCCATATCGATGATAGCGGCCCAGGCATCGACCCTGCGAAGTTCGCTCAACTTTGCGAACCTTTCCATACCACAAAGAAAAACGGCTTAGGCCTCGGCCTATCGATTTCACAACAGATATTGGCGGGTATGCACGGCAAGCTTCAAGTGTCACACAGCCCGCTCGGCGGAGCTCGCTTCACCATTACGCTACCCACTATCAATACAGAGGTTTGATATGAGCTTGGTTTATTTTATTGATGACGAATCCGATCTCAGACTCGCCGTGGAACAGAGTTTTGAGTTGGCCGAGATTGAAGCAAGCTTTTTTGCCGATGCAGAAAGTGCCTTGTTGGCCATAAAAGCGCAAACGCAACCTGCGGTGGTCATCACCGATATTTGCCTACCTGGCATCTCGGGTATGGACTTGCTCAACACCTTAATTCATCGCGACCCCGATCTGCCCGTCATTATGATCACCGGTCACGGCGACATATCGATGGCGGTCAAAGCCCTGCACAGTGGCGCTTACGATTTTATTGAAAAGCCCTTTGCCTCTGAACATCTGGTGGAAACCGTTAAACGAGCGATTGAAAAACGTCAGTTAACCAATGAAAACCAGCTTCTGAGACAATCGCTTAAAGCAAGCAAAACCCTTGGGCCTAGAATCATTGGTGAAACGCCGTCCATCCAAGAATTAAGAGAAACCATCAGTCACATCGCTGACACCCAAGCCGATATTCTGCTGTTTGGCGAAACTGGCACTGGCAAAGAGTTGATTGCCCGTTCTATTCATGAGCAAAGTCCTCGTCGTGAGAAAAATTTTGTCGCCCTCAATTGCGGGGCGATCCCTGAGAACCTAATCGAAAGTGAACTCTATGGCCACGAAAAAGGCGCGTTCACTGGCGCAGACAGTCAACGCATTGGGAAATTCGAATTTGCTCAGGGGGGAACGCTGTTTCTCGATGAAATTGAATCGATGCCAATGCAAGCTCAAATCCGCTTGTTGCGAGTGTTGCAAGAGCGCGTGATTGAACGCGTCGGGTCAAACCAGTTGCTGCCTTTGGATGTGCGCATTATTGCCGCCACTAAGGTTGACCTCAAACAAGCGGCAGCCAGCGGCGTGTTTCGTCAGGATCTCTACTATCGTCTTAATGTGGTGACTCTCAACCTACCGCCCCTAAGAGAACGAAAAGAAGACATTGCAGCCCTCTTTCACCACTTTTTACTGGTGGCTGCCGCTCGTTACGCAAAAACCGTCCCAGCGCTCTCTGCCAGCGATTTACAGCAGCTGTTAGCTCACAATTGGCCAGGCAATGTGCGAGAACTGCGCAATGCGGCAGAGCGATACATATTACTTGGCAAGTTAGCGCAGCTCGGCGAGACACCTGCAAGCACGACCGTGCATTATGCACTCTCCGATCAAGTGGCCGAGTTTGAAAAAACCGTGATAGAGCAAACGCTGATGGAATGTGGTGGCAGCATCAAAGAGACCATGGACAAACTGCAAGTGGCGAGAAAAACCCTGTATGACAAAATGCAGCGCTATGGTTTAGATAAAGAAAACTACAAACAATAAAGGCCACAAAATGATTGGTGGCCTTATGTCGTTTGTCCCTTGCTCTCCTCTCACATGCACTCAACAGGCAAGCATGAAGGAGCTTAGTTATTTTTATTTTCCTTTGGCATAGCTGAAGTAGTAGGTCATGTACTCATTCGCTTGTTTTGTCTCTTTGATGTACTTCGGTAGCTCATCCACCGAGACCGAGGAGGCTTTTCTTTGATAACGGTAGTTCATGTTGATTTTTTTATAAACTTGCGCCAATACCTGTAACAGCCCTTCTTCATCCCCCTTAATCGAAACATCCAGCGAGTAGGTGTCACTCTCTACTGAAAACTCTTCCTCTTCGAGCTGCAGTCTATCTGGCAAATTCACCACGATATTCTGCTCTATCGTCAAAGGCGCACCAACGTAGTACGGCGTTTTACGATTTTGAGCTTCTGGCGCATAGAGCGAGTTGTTGATGATATCTGCCGTTACTTCCACTCTCACAGTATTATCTTCACCTTCCGTCCATGGGTTATCGAGAACGTAAGTTTCCACCATGGTCACAACATTGCTCTGAGGGTCATCTTGATACTCAAACTCTTCCGCCGCATAAACGCTTTGATAGAAGCGACTATAGTAGTCTTCATACTCACCCATCACCGTTTCCATCGAGTTTGCCGTTAGGTAGCGACGCATACGCTCAGCTTGGTGCCCTTCGTAAAGGGTCGTGATCTTCATCGTGCTGTCACCCTCCTTTTGGTGCTTGAAGTGGTATTCAACATTTGAGGTGATCTGATTGGTATTGTTGGCATTCATCTCACTCAACCAAATAGATTCGGGCTTAATCACCAGCGCGTAACCAAGCTCAGACTGTACAATCGAATCTAAAGCATCACCCTGTTCTGTTACTGTTGGATCAATCCAATACTCAAGACCTTGATGGAAGAAATTCACAATAACATGGTCGAATGCACTATGACCCGGCAGTTGTTCGTTAAGTTTCTCGCGATGAACGGTACTCACTAATGCGGGATAAGCTTCGACGCCAAGTTGGTTTAACAAGGTCGCCAGAAGCAAAGATTTGTCTTTGCAATCACCATAACCTTGCTCCAAGATTTGTTCAGGCAAACGAGGAGCGTGTGAGCCGATACCATTCTCAATGCCCAAATAACGGATTTTTTGCTGCGAAAGCTTAATCGCCGCCATGATCTGCGCTTCTTTTGAAGGCAAAGCTTTCAACTGCTCTAGCGCTTTAGCGAACAAACGCCCAGAGGTAGAATTTGGGTAAAGAGGAAGCGCCCACTGAGCCACCTCTTGCCAGTTATCGTAGTTCGACACATTGATATAAGGGTAAGGGATAAACCAGCTTGGCTGATCCTTTTCATCAAAATCGTACGTTCTTCTACCATCTTCAAAAACATACTCTTCCATCTCGCCAACTTGGCGATGCGTCAATGAGCCAAACTCTGAGTTCCCAACGCGTGTGATGGTAAAACCTTTGTCTACAGGGACCAAGCTGCGTGCGTACACTTTAGCCACTGGCACTGACCAACCCAATCTAATCCATGCATCAAACTTATCACCAAAAACGGGGTTAGCGCCTTCAATGCTAAAGCTGTAGTCAATAATGTCGCCAACTTGGACATTCTTCAAAACCAAGTAATACGTTTCAGTGCCGTTATACAACAGTTTTTCTAAGTCGGATTCTTGCTTAAAACGCTTTAACTCCACCTCTTGCGACTTATCAATACGCTGGCCATCGCGCCATACATCAACGTGGTGAAATAGCACTTTTTCATAATGAGGATCAAACGAAATGGAGATCTGAGAGTTGTCTTCAACCCCTTTAGAATTAACGGATTTGGTTGCATAGTGGGTGTACATCGTCGGCTTAGGCAACGTAAAGTTGTACTGTTTGTCCACTAACAGGAAAATGCTGCCATCCACTCGATCCCGTCGATTCTCTTTGTCAAAAGTTTGCTTCACAACCCATTCTGGTGTGGGGGTTAACACAAGCGATTCACCCGCAAACAGAGAAAAGCTCGCGGCAAGTAAAAGCCACACTGACCATACAAATTTCATATTCATCCAACGCTATATTTTAATTTCATTTAATTAATCGGATGAATACTAACGAGTTAAGCGACAAATAGTAAGCCCTTTACAAAGAAACCCGCCAAATGGGCTTTGGCGGGTTATGTTTAACGAATTTCGTACTTATTACAGAGACTTAGCACTTGAGCTTGTCGCATTGAATCTGCGGTAAGGCGACGTTGTTACTTGGTAATGATCTCCGGCCCCATCAGTGTGGTTGGTAGCCAAGTCGATACCCAAGGAACGTACGTGACAATAATGAGGAAGAGGAACATCACCGCCACCCATGGTAATGCGGCTTTGACCACGTTCATCATCGACATTTTTGCTACCCCTGCGGTGACGAACAAGTTGAGCCCGACAGGCGGAGTGATCATGCCTATCTCCATGTTCACCACCATGATGATGCCTAGATGAATTGGGTCGATACCTAACGCAATGGCGATGGGGAAAACTAACGGAGCGACGATGATCAATAGACCTGACGGTTCCATAAACTGACCACCAATCAGCAGCAATACGTTAACCACAATCAAGAAGGTGATGGGGCCAAGACCCGCTGACAACATTGATTCCGTGATCATTTGTGGAATGCGTTCTTCCGTCAATACGTGCTTAAGAATCAATGCGTTGGCAATGATAAACAACAACATGATGGTCAGCTTACCCGCTTCAAAAAGCGTATGCTGGGTATCTTTATGGAAGAAGGCTTCAAACACTTTCACGAGCGCAGGACGTTGGTTTTGCTTATCGGCAAACGGTCCCATGTCTTTATAAACGAAGTTGGCAATCAAAAACGAGTAGACTGCAGCTACCGCCGCCGCTTCGGTTGGGGTAAAAATGCCCCCATAGATACCACCAAGGATGATCACCACCAACAGTAATCCCCAACTCGCTTCTTTGGCTGAGTTGATGGCTTCTGACCAGCCGACAAAAGGCTGTTTGGGCAGATTTTTTATGCGCGCAGCAATGTAGATCGCCACAATCAACATCAAGCCTGCAAGTAACCCCGGGATCACGCCGCCTAGGAACATACGACCGACCGAAACATCGGTTGCCGCAGAGTAAACGACCATCACGATCGAAGGTGGGATCAAAATACCCAGTGTCCCGGCATTACAAATCACCCCTGCGGCGAACTCTTTCGAGTAACCGTTTTTGATCATCCCAGCGATAACGATGCTACCAATCGCCACCACGGTAGCCGGAGAAGAGCCGGACAGCGCGGCAAACATCATACATGCCACTACCGAGGCCATGGCTAGGCCACCGCGAAACCAACCCACCATAGCAATCGCAAAGCGGATGATGCGCTTAGCCACCCCACCCGTCGACATAAAACTGGATGCCAAGATAAAGAACGGAATCGCCAACAAGGTGTAGTGACCTTCAAAGGCGTTAAATAAGGTCTGCGCCACCGACGCCAAAGACGCATCGGAGTGCCACATCAAAAACAGAATGCTCGATAAGCCGAGAGAAACCGCGATAGGCACGCCAATCAGCATAAAGCCGATGACGAACAAAAATAAAAATAGAATATCCATCGCTTACTGCTCCTTACCATCGCGACGTGAACCACCCATCAAATCGGCGGCATCACCCATTTCCGCTTTCAATGCTTCGAGATCTTCTTCTGCCTCATGGCCCGCGATCATGCGATCTTGTTGGTCGGTCAGAATTCGCCATGCGACCTGCAAAAAACGAAACGTCAACAACGCCATTCCAACGGGAAGTGCCATATAGGGAATAAAGCGGGGGATCTTCTCGTACGCTTCGCCTTCATTGAACCAATCCGACATAAACTGAAACATCTCAGGCATCGGGATATCGTCGGTTTCATACCAAGCACGCTCAGTCGCAAAGGGGTACCAGTAATTCCAAGAGCCAATCAAAAGTAAGATAGAAAAGGTTAAGCAGCAACTGACGGCCACCAAGGCCAGCACTTTGCGTAACGGTGGTGGGGCTTTATCAATCACCACATCCACACCGATGTGGAAGTGCTTCTTCACACCATAAGACGCGCCGACCAACACCATCCATGCGAACATAAATACCGTCAGTTCAAGGGCCCAGAGAATGTTGTCGTTAAAGAGATAGCGCATCACAACATTGACGAAAGTCAGCAGTGTCATGGCACCAAGGAAAAATGCAATCAGCCCTTCTTCTACCCGATCGGTGAAGTGACCAATTTTTGCCAAAAGTGATTGTTCCATAATCGATTCGCTCATTATTGTGCTAAAAACTGGGCTCTGACTCGACCGTCAGAGCCCGTTCTTATTTATTGCTTGTTTGACGCCAATGCCGCATCAATCAGATCTGAACCGATGTCTTTCTCAAATTTCTTCCAAACAGGTTTCAACGCGCTTACCCACGCTTCACGCTGCTCTGGCGTCAAGGTGCGCACCACACCACCTGCTTCAATCACGTACTGCTTGTTGGCTAACTCAACCTTGTTGGACTCAGCGTTACGTTGCTCTGTCACTTCTTTTAGGATGGTCGCGAACTGATCACGTACATCCGCAGGCAGGCCATCCCACCACTTGCTTGAGGTCACAACTAAGTAATCCAAAATGCCGTGGTTGGTTTCGGTAATACCATCCTGTACTTCAAAGAATTTCTTACCGTAGATGTTAGACCAAGTGTTTTCCTGACCATCAATAACCTTGGTTTGCAGGCCGCCGTACACTTCAGCAAACGACATTTTTTGTGGGTTCGCACCCAGTTGTTCAAACTGAGCAACTAGCACGTCAGAGGCTTGCACGCGGAATTTCAATCCTTTGGCGTCCTCAGGCGAAATCAGTGGCTTACTGGCTGAAATTTGCTTCATGCCGTTGTGCCAGAACTCTAGCCCGCGTACACCACGACGATTCATGGCATTTTTCAACTTCACGCCCGCGTCTGAGTTTTGGAAACGGTCAACAGCGTCGACGTCTTCAAACAGGAATGGCAGGTCAAAGATGCGATATTTCTTGGTGAATTTTTCAAACTTGGAAAGAGAAGGGGCCGCCAATTGCACATCGCCGTTTAGCATGGCTTCTAACACTTTGTCGTCATCGTACAGTGTTGAGTTTGGGTAAACCTGCATACACGCTTTGCCGTTCATCTCTTCGTTCACGCGTTTTTCCAGTAGTGATGCAGCGATCCCTTTCGGGTGCTTATCGGTATTGGTAACGTGGCTGAACTTGATGACGATTTCGCCTGGGTCACAGTTGGCCGCCGCATTGAAACTGGTGACAGCAAGTACGGAAGCAGCAAGTAGGGTTAGAGGCTTTAACATTATTCTTCTCCTTGTTAATCGAACCGCCCCATCTTTGGGTGCGATACTTCTGTTAGAGCAATAACCAGACCAAAAATAAAAACAACTAAAATTCAGTTAGATAAGATAACTGCCTATGAATATCACCCCGTTGCAGCGTTTAAAATGGGTGGAAAATGACACATCAATCAAGAACAAAAGAGTGGAAAGTGACACATGGGGACTAAACGCTCTGGGTGTGTTCCTTGTCTTTAGAGCTCGAATGGCAAGCAAGATAAACGGATTGTAGAAAAATGGATTGTCGAAAAACGGAATACTGGAAAGCTAATAGTAGGACAACCGATAGTAGGAACACCAATTACAAGAAAGCGTATCTGACAGAAGGATAGGAGCTTCAAGACCGATGAGTGCAGAAAGGAAGGCGTGTCCTCACATCAAACCGCAAGCTTAGTTTGATCATTCTCCCCCGATCATGCCATAGCGACACCGTGATAATGTGCATCGCCACGATAGAGGACACGCAAATAATAGGCTAACGCGCCCTACACGCTTCGCCCTTGTGAGTTTCACCCAACCTCATCAGTGAAACTCTATTCGTTGTTGTGATTCGGCATCAAAATAGACCGCTTTGGAGAGATCAAAATAGAGCGAGGCACTCTCCCCCGCTTTTGCTTGTAGCTCCGGCGAGAGGCGACACGCCACTTCCTGCTGGTTCACTTTGATCATCGCAATCGTATCTGGCCCTGTCGGCTCCAACACTTCCAGTTTCAGATCTAAGCACGTTGATGCGCTCTGATCATCGCTCGGCTTGTCGGAAATGTGCTCAGGACGCAAACCAATCACCACGCGTTTGCCATCTTGCTCACGCATGGAAGCAGGCAATTTGATGTGATGCTCCTGGCCACACTCTCCGGTCACTTTAATCACTGGGTGATCTTCATTGTTGAGATCGACCATGGTGGAAATAAAGTTCATCGACGGTGAACCCATGAAGCCCGCCACAAACATATTCGCCGGTTGGTTGTAGATCTCCTGTGGTGTCCCGAGCTGTTGTAGGATGCCGTCTTTCATCACTGCGATGCGGTCTGCCAGCGTCATCGCCTCGATCTGATCGTGGGTCACGTAAACGATGGTGGTATTGAGCTTTTGATGCAGCCGTTTGATTTGGTGGCGCATTTCCACACGCAGTTTGGCATCCAGGTTTGAAAGCGGCTCATCAAACAGATAGAGCTTAGGACGACGCGCTAACGCACGCCCCATCGCCACACGCTGGCGCTGCCCGCCAGATAGCTGAGACGGTTTGCGATCCAAAAGGTGGTCAATTTGCAGCATTTCGGCCACACGTTGCACTTCCGCATCGATCTCGCTTTGCGGCATTTTGCGGATCTTCAAGCCAAATTCGATGTTGCCGCGCACCGTCATATTGGGATACAGCGCGTAAGACTGAAATACCATCGCGATGTCGCGATCTTTCGGTTCCACTTGCGCCACATCGACACCATCAATCACAATTTCGCCGGAAGAAATGTTTTCTAACCCCGCAATGGTGTTCATCAAAGTGGATTTACCACACCCTGACGGGCCAACCAAGATGAGAAACTCACCAGAGTCGATACTGATATCAATGCCTTTTAAGGTTTCTTGGTCCGCTTTTGGGTAGGTTTTGCGGATCTGTTTGAGTTCTAGAGTTGCCATGTTACTTATCCTTTTACTGATCCCGCAGTTAACCCGCGTACAAAATATTTACCCGCCAACACATACACCAGCAGCGTGGGTAGCGCCGCGATGATCGCCGCTGCCATGTCCACGTTGTACTCTTTCACCCCAGTGCTTGTGTTGACCAAGTTATTCAGCGCCACCGTAATCGGTTGGGTTTCTGAGCCGGAATACACCACACCAAACAGGAAGTCATTCCAAATCGCAGTAAACTGCCAAATCACCGTGACCATAATGATGGGCGTTGAAATAGGCAGAAGGATTTTGAAGAAGATGGTAAAAAATCCTGCGCCATCGAGCTTGGCGGCTTTGATTAGCTCATCCGGTACGCTGATATAAAAGTTACGGAAAAACAGTGTGGTAAACGCCATGCCGTAGATAACATGCACCAGTACCAACCCTGTGGTGGTATTGGCCAAACCCAGCTTGCCAAGCACCGCGGCCATCGGCAGCAAGATCACTTGGAAAGGAATGAAGCAGCCAAACAGCAACAAGCTGAAAAACAGATTAGAGCCACGAAATTGCCATTTGGTCACCACGTAACCGTTAAACGCCCCAAGCAGAGTCGAAATGGCCACGGCAGGGATCACCATTTGAAACGAGTTCCAAAAGTAGCCCTTTACCCCCTCACATTTCACCCCAGTACAAGCGCCATTCCACGCTTTGTACCAAGCATCAAACACCCACTCTTGTGGCAAGCTCATTAAGTTACCGGCCTTAATGTCCGGCAAGGTTTTAAACGAGGTGATCACCATGACAAACAGCGGCATCAAATAGACTAGGCAGAAAAAGACCAATGCGCTGTAAATAAACCATCGGGCCATGTTCACTGAAGAGTTCATGCGCGCTTCTCCCTAAGCTCGGAATAAAGATACGGCACCAAGATGGCCAGAATGCCCCCCAACATCATCATCGCACTGGCGGCACCTAAGCCGATTTGCCCGCGAGTGAACGAGTGAGCGTACATAAAGAGTGCAGGTAAATCCGATGAATAGCCCGGTCCACCAGCAGTCATAGCGGTAACCAAGTCGAAGCTCTTAATCGCGATGTGCGAGGTGATGATCACCGCGCTAAAGAACACCGGACGCAAACACGGCAGTATGATTTTCCAATAGATGGTCGGTAGGCTCGCGCCATCAATTTGCGCCGCTTTGATGATCGAGGAATCAATACCACGCAAACCCGCGAGAAACATCGCCATGACAAAACCGGACGATTGCCACACCGCGGCAATCACTAAGGTGTAAACCGACATCTCCGAGTTCACCAACCAGTCAAATTTAAAGGTGGTCCATCCCCAGTCGTTCAACAGTTTTTCTATCCCCAATCCTGGGTTCAAAATCCACTTCCACGCCGTACCAGTCACAATGAAGGACAGCGCCATGGGATAAAGGTAAATGGTGCGAATCGCCCCTTCCTGACGGATGTTTTGATCCAACAAAATGGCCAGACCGACACCCAAGACGATGGCAATCGCAATGAAAAGAACGCCAAAAATACCTAGGTTAGTAATCGACGTTACCCAGCGGTCGTTTTCCATCAATTTGGCATATTGGTCGAAACCAACAAACTTAAAACTGGGTAGAAAACGGGAGTTAGTCATGGAAAGCGCCGCTGTCCAAAAAATAAATCCGTAGATACACACCACCGTCACTAGCATGGTCGGCGCTAACACCAGTTTCGGTAACCAGTGTTGCAAGCGATCAGCTAGCGAAGGTTTCGGTGCGTTTTTGCTCGTTGGCCCACTCAAAATATGCTCCATAACGATTCCTTGTAGCGAAAAACACTTCCTACCGAGCAAACGCTCAGATTGAGAAGATCAGCTGAGATAGGCAGACAGGCAAAGAGCACCTGCCCGCCTAGGGGGTTAGATCGCTGCTTTCACGGCTTTCGCCAGTTTCTGTGCAGCTTCTTTTGGAGCAGCCTTGCTGTCGTTAAAGAAGTTGGTCACCACATCGTAGATCGCACCTTGTGCGTAACTGGTGGTAGAGAGGCCATGCGCCATACTTGGCACGAGATCACCCGACTTCGCGCTGGCTTTGAAGGTCGCCATCGAGTCAAGCGCACATTGATCAAACTTACTCATATCCATGTCCAAGCGAACTGGAATCGAGCCTTTGTTGAGGTTGAATACCTCTTGGAACTCTTTGGTCAAGATGGTACGAGCCAAATCTTGTTGGGCTTTTTGATTGGCTTTGTCACTCAGTTCAAAGAAAGCAAAGCTGTCGATGTTGAAGGTAAACTGGCCAGCTGTCCCCGGCGCTGGCGCACAGATGTAGTCTTTGCCCGGTACTTTGCCCGCAGCGCTAAACTCACCTTTTGCCCAGTCACCCATGATTTGCATCGCCGCTTCGCCATTGATGACCATGGAGGTCGCCACGTTCCAATCGCGTCCTGGGGCATTGGTGTCGATGTAGTCGCGCATTTTTTTGAACTTAGTGAACACTTCCACCATCTTGTCACCGGACAAGACGTTCATGTCTAGCTCGACAAACGCTTTGTTGTAGTCTTCGCTGCCTAACACATCCAGCGCGACCGCTTCAAACACGGTCGCGTCTTGCCAAGGTTGGCCACCATGGGCAAGCGGAACAAAGCCCGCCGCTTTGATTTTATCCGCTGCGACAAAGAACTCATCCAAGGTGGTTGGTAAGCTCACGCCCGATTTTTTCAATACATCTGGGTTTGCCCATAGCCAGTTAACACGGTGAACGTTGACAGGCACCGCCACGTATTCACCATCAAATTTCATCACCTTGGTGACAACGGAAGGCAAGATGCCATCCCAGTTTTCTTGTTTCGCTGTCGCATCGAGAGAAGTGAGGAAACCTAACCCACCCCATTCCTGAATATCGTGTCCTTTAATTTGAGCCGCAGACGGAGGGTTGCCTGAAACCGCACGGGTTTTCAGTACCGTCATGGCTGATTCGCCACCACCGCCGGCAACCGCAAAATCCTTCCAAGTGTGACCTTGCTGTTCAAGCATTTGTTTGAGCACGGCAGCGGATTTCGCCTCGCCACCAGCCGTCCACCAGTGCAGCACTTCTACTTCGCCAGCTTGTGCAAAAGAGGCAGCAGAAATAAGAGAGAGGGTAAGTAGGGTTTTCTTCATTTTCATTGTTATCTTCCATGTATCGGATTAGACAGATCAGGTCATGCCTGATATTGAGCAGTCTATCCATAACTGGAAATAAGCATTGCAACAAACCGTAACCACAAAGTAACACCATTGTTACATTACACTTCCAGCCCTTTAGGAATCAGCACTTGCGCACGTAAACCACCCTGCGGCAGATTGCTAATAATGAGATCTCCACCATGTCCGTGCAAAATGTTGCGGCAGATACCTAAGCCTAATCCATGCCCCTCGCTGTCCTTTGCTAAGCGGAAATAGGGTTCAAACACGGCCTCTAATTGCGCTTCCGCAATTCCCGGGCCTTGGTCATCAATGGTGATGTAAATCCACTCCTCACTGTGTGCGAGTGTCACCACCGCTTGTTGACCATATTTCACCGCATTGTCGATCAAATTGGTGAGCACGCGCTTTATCGCCAGAGGCTTTGCCACCATGGGTTCCATGATGATGGGACGAAAATGGACCTGAGTATCGTGCTGATTATAGGTATCAATCACATGCTCGATCATCGCATTAAGATCGATGTAGTCGTTGTTCTCATGCAAATCGGTATCGCGCACACACTGCAGCGCCCCTTTGACCATCATCTCTAAATCATCGAGATCGCGATTGAACTTGCTGCGTTTGGTGTCATCTTCGAGCAACTCGGCTCGAATGCGCAAACGGGTGATCGGCGTTTTGAGATCGTGAGAAATGGCGGAAAAAAGATGCTCTCGGTCTGCCACATAACGGCGAATACGCTGCTGCATGCGATTAAACGCGCGCGTGGCTGTCACCAGCTCACTCGCTCCTTCCTCTTGCAACGGTGGCTGCTCGATATTGATGCTCATTTCATTGGCCGCTTTGGCTAAGCGCTTGAGCGGCTTCACCTGACGGCGGATCATGGTGTAAGTCAACACTAACAATAGCGTGGTTGAGAAGAAGAGAAACAAGATCTGTTCACGTCCTAAAATGGTGTCATCTAAAGTCAAATAAGGCGCGGGAAGCAGCGCGGCAATGTAGACCCATTCGTGACTTTCTAACTCAATCTGCACCACCAACACCGGGGGATTGATCGGCTCCAAAGTGAGCGTATGGTGCGCCCACGATTTAGGTAAGTCATGCAAATAGATATCGTCTTTCAGCAAACGTAAATTTTGCGGATGCGAGAAGTCAACGGAGATTGAGGCAACCTTGGTGAGTTTTTGCTGCAGCACGCTTTCGACGGCCAGCACCGAAGCCAATTTCAACGGAGTGTCGGCAATCGGCTCAACGGTCAGCTTCTGTTTATTGAAAGAGACGAAGAAGCGTGTGCCGCCCATATTGCGGATCTGATCCAGCACGATATGGCGATAACGCACGGGTAAGGATTGAAAAAAGGTCACCGTCGAGGCAAACATGCCCGCCATGCTTTCCGACGCCGAGCGAATGCCTTGCAGCTCTTTCTGTTTGGACTCGCTATACCAGATCGCGGTAGCGATCCCTTGAGCAATCACCACCGCGAGCAAGGTGAGCAACAGCGTTCTGGCAACCAAGGAGTTGGGGCGAAACCACTTCATCTCCAATCACCTCAATGTTCGTAGCTAACGGGCACCGATAAAATATAGCCATTGCCGCGCATGGTTTTGATGTAGTGTGGGTAGCGGGCACTGTCGCCCAAGCGTTGACGCAAACGTGACAGTTGAACATCAATACCGCGCTCAAAAGGCAACGACTCACGCCCCTTAGTGGCATAAGAAATGGTGTCACGATCGAGGATTTCATCGGGATGGGTCAAAAACAGCATCAGCAAAGCGAAATCACTGCCTGACAGTTCGTGTTGCTGGCCATTTTCTTGATGAACAATGCGGTGTGCTAACGTATCTAAGCGCCAATCACCAAAAACAATCTGCTTTGGCAGCGTATCACTTGGCTTCTCCTGTGTGACGTGCACACGGCGTAAAACCGCTTTGATACGCGCCACCAAATGGCGCGGGTTAAAGGGCTTGGCAATGTAATCATCGGCACCGATCTCCAAACCGATGATTTGATCGGTCTCTTCCGAGACCGCGGTGAGCATGATGATTGGCACACTCGATTCACGGCGCATAAATTGGCACAGGCTGAAACCGTCTTCACCGGGAAGCATGATGTCGAGCAGGACTAATTCTGGATAGCCGTTTTCTGCGAGGTAGTGCTTTAGCTGATGCCCATCTGCCACCGTGGCCACTTGGTATCCGTTGCGACTCAAATACTCATCCAGCAGTTCGCGAATTTCGCTATCGTCGTCCACCACTAAAATTCGAGTTACATCCTGCATCTGAGCTCATCCAAAAAATTACAACTTATTTACATAGTGTATCGATTTCAACGCGAACCACTGACGAAAGTTTTAATAATTTTTGAAGCTGATCTGGAGCTAGTTCACAACTTATACCCAAACAACTTGAAGTTGCAGGTAGGCGGCAAATGAGTGAATCCCCATGAGCATAGATACGCTATGTGATTGGGGTGAACGAATGCAGCCAACACCGCTGCAGCTTCAAGTAGGAAGGGTATAGCAGGCATAACTTAAGAAGAACAACTGATGACCATCTTCTTCCCCCACTCTGGAGGAAGGCGCGCATACGCTTCCATTTCGGGTTGATCGTCATAGGGATTTTTCAGTAGCTTGGCTAAGGTATGCACCTCCGAAAAATCGCCCTGCTGCGCTTTGTCGATCGCCTGTTGCGCCAGATAATTGCGCAAAATGTACTTAGGATTGACGGCGCGCATTTGTTCACAACGTTGCTGGGCAGATTTCGCCTCTCCAGAGGCGGTTTGCTCGAGCGCCACCCGCTCAAGGTAACGACTTAGCCAACCATGCGCGGCATCTCGGTCAACAAACAGATCGATCACCGTTTGTTCATCCTCCCTATCGAGTTGAGAGAGGGTACGAAAGAAGCGCGTGTAGTCGGTGTGATTCTCCGCCAACAACGTAAACATGGCATTAAATAGCTCGCTGTCGCCCTCTTGCTGGCTAAGCAAACCGAGTTTTTGCCTCATCAATTGACTAAACACCTTACCGAGCGTCGGTTCGTACTGAGCCAAGGCCAGTTCCAAGTCGTCACGTTCAATTAAAGGTGATAAGGCATGTGCCAGTGCAGAGAGATTCCACAGTGCCACGCGAGGCTGTTGGTCAAACGCGTAACGGCCTTGATAATCGGAGTGGTTACAGATGTAGCCTGGCTCGTAATCATCGAGGAAACCGAACGGACCGTAATCGAAGGTTTGACCCAAAATCGACATGTTGTCGGTGTTCATCACTCCATGAGCAAACCCCACCGCCTGCCACTGGGCAATCATGGTCGCCGTTTTCTCCACTACTTGCTCAAACATCGCGAGGTAAGGCTTAGGTTGGTGAAGACAATCCGGCAGATACCATTCGATAACATTGTCAGCGAGAAGGCGCAACTCATCATATTGTTCGGTATAGAAAAAATGCTCGAAATGACCAAAGCGGATATGCGTTTGGGCAAGCCGAATCAAACAAGCCCCCTGCTCAACTTGTTCACGATAGACGGGCGTGTCGCTCACCATCATTCCCAACGCGCGTGTTGTCTCAATGCCAAGAGCAGCCATCGCTTCGCTGCAGAGGTATTCACGAAGGGTGGAGCGCAGTACCGCTCGGCCATCTCCCATGCGAGAAAATGGCGTCAGCCCTGCGCCTTTAAGATGAATATCGAACCACTGCCCATGCTGGTTTTGCATTTCTGCCAGCAGTAAGCCTCTTCCATCGCCTAAGTCTGGGTTGTAAACCCCAAACTGATGACCAGCGTATTTCATCGCTAAGGGCTTGAAGGCAGAAAACGGCTCCGCACCGGAGAAAACAGCGAGCAGTTGTGGATCGTCAGCGTGTTCGGGTAAGGCAAACCCTTGGGCGAGCTCACCATTCCAGATAACCCAACGGCTATTGTCGAGCGGTTGAGGGGTCACTAAACGATAAAATACCGTGGGGAGTTGAGCGTAGCGTTGGGCAAATTTCACCGACGACCAAAGAGACATAGCGCATCCTTCCTGATGAGTTTTTCGCTACGCTACCACAGAGTTCTCTCAACAAACACCGAGAGAAATCAGGGGCTCTAAACTTTGAACTGCGCGACCAAGTCGTCCAATGTTTCGCACTGCCCTGCCAACGATAGACACGCATTTTCTGCACTGCTGACCATTTCCACCATGTGATGACTGTTTTCCAAAATGTGCATTACATTGTTGTTGACCTCATCGCTGACACTGGTTTGCTCGCTGGCGGCGGTCGCAATTTGCGAGTTCATTTGGCTCATCAACGAAATCGAAGCGATGATTTCTGCCAGAGAATCACTGGCTTTGCCTGCATTATCAATCGTATCGTGGCCACGCTCTTTACTCGCTTGCATCACCGCAACCGCTTCTCGCGCACCGTGTTGCAGCTTTTCGATCATCGATTGAATTTCACCCGTGCTTTCTTGAGTACGGCTGGCTAGCGAACGCACTTCATCGGCCACCACGGCAAAGCCACGGCCTTGCTCACCGGCGCGAGCCGCTTCGATCGCTGCGTTTAGCGCCAGTAGATTAGTTTGATCGGCGATGCCTCGAATCACATCAAGAATAGAAGCAATATTCGCCACATCGAGATCCAGGTTGTGAATGACTTGGCTGGCATTATCCACTTCCCCTGCGAGACTTTGAATCGAGCTGACGGTGGTCTTCAAAATGGCGTTGGTGTTGTCTGCTTCGCGGTTGGCTTTGTGACTGGCCGACGCCGCTTCATTGGCATTCTCGGCAACCGACTGACTGGTCATCTGCATTTCGTTCACTGCAGTGGCTACCATCTCACTCTCCTGTTGCTGCTGGCCTGAAAATTCTGCAACGGTTTGCGTCAGCGTTTTGATGTTTTCCATCTCAGCTCGAACCGCGTTGGAGGAAATAATCACCTGCTCAACGGTGGAGTGAATCCGAGAAACAAATTGATTAAATGCGCCTGCCAATTGTCCGAGTTCGTCGTCGCTGGTCGCCGCCATGCGTTTTGAGAGATCGCCGTCCCCAGAAGCGATTTCCGCCATGGCGTGACTAATGCCTTCTATGGGTTTAAGAATCAATTGCTTGGCCATAACGAAAGAGAGCAGCACCAATGCAATAGAGATAACCGCCCCAGCTTCGATCACATACACACTGTAATCAATCGAACGTTCAACCTCTTCTTTTAGCTGCCCTTGCACTTGCTCGATTAAGCTGCGAGTAGAAACCAGTTGCTGGCGCAATACGGAAAACTGCTGCTCAAACTGGCGACGGCTATCTTGGTCGTAACTTTTCGCATTATTGGGCTGGGCAAACATCGGCTCATAAAGCGCTAACCACGCTTTTGCGGCACTCGTTAGATTCGTCAGTTGCTGACGCTCCGATTCTGGCAACAAACCGGCATTAAACAGCTCGCGAACTTTGCCAACTCTGGGTTCGACGTTGTAGGCATTATCTTTAAACTCACCGATGTGATAATCCACCTCACTTTGTGACTGCGCCAGTAATATTCCTTGAGCCGCAGTGATCACTTGGTAAATGTCTCGATAACCATCTTCTAAGCTATCCATCACCGGCTGCACTTGAGTATTGAGCATTGAGTTCAGTTCAGCTTGTTTATTGGCTTGCAGCACATTGATCAGTGTCGTCGCAACGATCACCAACGTCAGTAAGCCAATGGGCAACATCAGCTTCTGTTTAATTGAGAGTCGATTGAACATAAATGGCCTTATTCATCGCTGATTGATCGCCCATTCTCAATAGCACTCTAGCGCCTTGGCTGGAGGTTGTGAGAACAAGGCTGACGTTTGGGGTATGAATTAACTATAGAGCAAAATCAGCCTGTTGCTTGGCGACGACTAAAAAGCGCTCCCATTGTCCGCCTCAGCTTGCTTAGGCAGACACTGATCTTCTCAGCCACATTCTCTACATAATGGAATGGCGACAGCAAGTAGGGTGAGGCGTTGCCGCCTCATCCCTCTTACAGAACCGTACGTACGGGCCTCGTATACGGCTCATGCACACTTCCATTCAGCATAATTGCTGAACACATACCCTGTCTTAACATGCTCGATATTGAACAAACCAAGATCGTTAAACCATTGATTTGGCATCGCATAGCTGGCTAAGGGACTCTGTGCATTTTTCCAGCTACTCATTTGAATTGACCTGAACGGCGGCTTGTAACCAAGCTGTTTCAGCCTGCGG
>NZ_NPKW01000154.1:0-802 GCF_002265885.1 Vibrio sp. 03_296 | reverse complement strand
GCGGCCACAATCACCATCTGGACACTGCGAAACACGAACACCCATGCGTTGCATCTCCGCGATCACCTCGATCATGACGAGGTTAGCAAGGGTAATTCACCTACCAAGGTATCAAGCTTTTTTCCAAGCGCTTGTGTCGATGTTCTCGATGTTTTCTTTTAGTGGCTTGTTAAGATCGATCACCCCTTTTGCTCCAGGGCCGACCACCAGTTTTTCCATGTACATATCTGGTGCTTTTAAAAGCTCCCTTTTTCACCAGCAGCCAATACCGCAAGAGCGTTTGATTGGCCCATCGCGGTCATGCGCGTCCCTTCGATTGGATCGACCGCGATATCCACTTCATCCCCACCTAGGCCAACACTTTCGCCAATGTAAAGCATCGGGGCATCATCGATTTCACCTTCACCAATAACAATTTCACCACTGATGTCAGTTTTATTCAGCAGGGTGCGCATGACTTCTACAGCAGCGCCATCCGCCGCGTTCTTGTCACCACGGCCTAGCCATTTATAACCCGCTAGAGCTGCGCCTTCTGTGACGCGGGAAAAGGCCATCGCTAAATCGCGTTTCATGTTGTCTCCAAAAAAGTGTTAAATCGAAGGAAGAGTAAAATTGGCGCGATTCTAGCACAAAATGTAGGGGAAACGTTTGCTAAATTCAGTTTGAAGGCGAAAATCGAGGTGCGAGGTGCGAGGTGCGAGGTCGAGTGCGAGAGCCAAGGCATAAGCGCTCTTAGGGCCTCGTATTTGGTGTCTAGGGTTTTCCCTAGAAGCGGAGAATTACTCGACGTCTTCCATCTTGC
>NZ_NPKW01000153.1:0-353 GCF_002265885.1 Vibrio sp. 03_296 | reverse complement strand
GCCAACTTGCCGACAAACAACCAAACATGACAAGCTGAGGGAACAAAGAAAACCATAAACCACTGATTTTACATGATTAAGCATAACGCCCAATTAAGGGGTGAGCAACGCTACCACCCAACCTAACGCATTGTGCCATAAACACTAAATTTGAAGTAGAAGCAAAAATGCCAAGCGTTGGGAATCCCTCTTAAATTGCTTGTTATGAGTTTAGATACGCTGGATTCACTCAATATCTAACGAATCCTTAACTTCAAGGATTAACTTAGCAATAGCTAAATCATGATCCCTCGATAGTTGTAGACCCATATACTGAGTTGACTCTGTTAGATACTTGCAGATTTCTTGTGGTG
>NZ_NPKW01000152.1:0-20328 GCF_002265885.1 Vibrio sp. 03_296 | reverse complement strand
ACAGGACCACAGGACCACAGGACCACAGGACCACAGGACCACAGGACCACAGGACCACAGGACCAATAATTCAATAGGCATTACTCATGTTTAACAAAATCTTAGTCGTTTGTGTCGGTAATATTTGTCGCTCTCCAACTGGTGAGCGCGTACTACAAAAACTACTTCCGAATAAAACCGTTGCTTCTGCCGGGATTGCAGCAGAGAAAAGCCGTCTAATTGGTAAACCAGCCGATGCAATGGCGATAGAAGTGGCAAAAGAGAATGATGTTGATGTAGAAAACCATCAATCACAGCAACTTACCTCTGCACTGTGTAGCCAATATGATCTGATCCTAGTGATGGAAAAAGGCCATATGGAAGCGCTAACACAAATTGCCCCTGAAGCGCGTGGAAAAACCATGCTCTTCGGCCAATGGATAGGGCAAAAAGACATCCCCGATCCGTATCGCCAAAGCAAAGAAGCCTTTGTGCATGCTTATCAGTTAATTGATGAAGCCGCACAAGCCTGGGCAAAAAAATTGTAGTAAAAGAGAAAAACTGACCTAGGCGCTTGTATTCCTTTGCAATGTTTTAGCCTAGACCACAGGACCACAGGACCACAGGACCACAGGACCACAGGACCACAGGACCACAGGACCACAGGACCGTTTTTCCAACAAACAAATCATAAATCCACCAACCCGGAAATGAACGAGACAATGACAACACCACAAAACCGATCTTCCGTTGATAACTCGTCTGACGAAATCGATTTAGGCAAGCTGCTTGGCATTCTTTTGGATGCAAAATGGATCATCCTAGTAACAACCTTTTTCTTTGCGGTTGGTGGAGTCGCGGTTGCGCTACTTTCAACGCCTATCTATAAAGCGGATGCTTTATTGCAAATCGAAGAAAAAAGCAAAGGTGGAATAGGCTCTTTAGTTGGTGGGGATATGGGGGAGTTATTTTCTCAAGAATCTTCTGCCACAACAGAAATTGAAATCATCAAGTCACGAATGATTTTGGGTGATACGGTGGATAAGTTCAATTTGACCACAGTAGCAGAGCCTAAATACTTACCTATCATTGGTAAGGGACTGGCTCGCATCGCTGGAAAGGTGAACCAAATCGAAGTTAGCCGCTATGTAGTGCCAGAATACGTTCAAGAGATGAAGCATACCTTGGTTGTGCTGGATGAAGAGAAGAAAACGTATCAATTGGTACGTGGTGATGAGCAAGTAGTGCTGCAAGGTGTCGCGGGAGAGCTAGCAAAAAAAGACGGCTACGAGCTGTTTGTCTCCGAATTACGCTCCCACAATGAACAAGAGTTTTCTCTATCGCAACAGAGCCGACTAGAGGCGATTGAGTGGCTGAAAAAGAACTTAGCGATCAGTGAGCGTGGTAAGCAAACGGGTATTTTAATGCTGAGCTTCGAAGGTGAAAACCGCAAGCAAATCAGCGAAATTCTCAACCACATTAGCCAAACTTACTTCTTACAAAATGTAGAGCGCAACTCTGCGGAAGCAGAAAAAAGCTTAACCTTCTTAAAAGGCCATTTGCCGGATATCAAAACTAGCCTAACAACGGCAGAAGATACTCTGAATAGATTCCGTCAAGATAACGAGTCGATCGATTTAGGGCTAGAAGCAAAATCTACTTTGGATGTCATGGTCAAACTGGAAGCGCAACTAAACGAGTTAACCTTCAAAGAAAGCGAAATCAGCCAACGTTTTACTAAAGACCACCCTGCATACCGTTCTCTACTCGATAAGCGAGAAACGCTACTTAAAGAGCGCGAGCGTTTAAATCAGCAAGTGCAAAAACTGCCAAAGACGCAACGTGAAGTACTGCGCATGACGCGTGATGTAGAAGTTAACCAACAGATCTACATTCAGTTACTGAACAAAGTCCAAGAACTCAGCATTATCAAAGCAGGCACTGTGGGTAACGTGCGTATTCTCGATGAAGCACAAAGTTACGCAAAACCGGTCAAACCTAAGAAGCCGCTCATTGTGGTGCTTGCGACTGTGCTAGGTGGCATGCTCAGTGTGGCGTTAGTCTTGGTTAAAGCGGCGCTTCATCGCGGTGTAGAAAACCCAGATGAAATTGAACAGATTGGCCTTTCTGTATACGCAAGTGTGCCTAAATCCAACCTGCAGTTAGAGCTTGCCAATAAGCTTGCTCGCAAGAAGCGTAATACAGATTTGACGCTACTGGCGGAGAGTAACCCTGCAGACCTATCTATCGAAGCATTGCGTGGCCTACGCACTAGCTTGCATTTTGCGATGATGGAAGCAAAAAACAACGTATTGATGATCTCAGGCCCTGCGCCTGGCATTGGTAAGTCGTTTGTCTCCACCAACTTCGCCGCCGTAGCAGCAAAAACAGGACAAAAAGTACTGCTGATTGATGCAGATATGCGTAAAGGCTATTTGCAGCAATGCTTTGGTTTGAATTGGGAAAATGGCCTTTCTGATCTGCTCAGCGGGAAAGTAACAAGAGACGTCGCGGTGCAATCTGCCAAAGTGGAAAACTTGGACATCATTACCCGCGGCCAAGTGCCACCAAACCCTTCAGAGCTGCTAATGCACCCTCGTTTTAAAGAGCTCGTCGATTGGGCAAGCGAAAACTACGACTTAGTTATCATCGATACCCCCCCAGTACTCGCAGTAACTGATCCAAGCATCGTTGGTGCAATTGCGGGCACCACATTAATGGTCGCTCGCTTTGGTCAAAATACAGTGAAAGAGATTGATGTTGCCCGCAGTCGCTTTGAGCAAGCAGGTATAGAAGTAAAAGGCGTGATTCTAAACGCGATAGAGAAAAAAGCCTCTTCATCTTATGGCTACGGTTACTATAACTATAGCTATGGTGAGAGCAATAAAGCATAAATGAGTCGGGGGAGGAAGTCGCCCGATTGCTATCTCCTCTGTATCGCCAGAATTTTGTATCTAAATTATTGTTGGTTAGTTGTATGTCAAAGAAGAAAGTTCTTACGGTTTTTGGAACACGCCCAGAAGCAATAAAAATGGCGCCATTAGTGCATGCTTTAGCGGCGGATGAACGTTTCGAAGCAAAATGTTGTGTAACGGCTCAACACCGTGAAATGCTCGATCAAGTTTTAGAGTTGTTTGAAATTACTCCGGACTATGATCTAAACCTGATGAAAGCAGGTCAAACGCTCAATGAAGTGACGGCGCGAATTTTGTTAGAGTTAAAACCTGTTTTACAAGAGTTCAAACCTGATGTAGTCCTAGTTCACGGCGACACTGCTACAACGTTTGCCGCCAGCTTAGCAGCCTATTATGAGCAAATTGCTGTTGGGCATGTTGAAGCAGGCCTGCGCACAGGCAACATCTATTCACCATGGCCAGAGGAAGCTAACCGCAAGCTCACCGGTGTGTTAACCAAATACCATTTTGCTCCAACAGAAACCTCGCAGCAAAATTTGCTGCAAGAGAATTACTCAGAAGAGAATATTTTCGTCACTGGCAATACGGTAATTGATGCGCTGCTAATGGTGAAAGAGAAAATTGAGCAAGATGCAGATCTAAAAGCAACCTTAGCCGCACAGTTCCCTTACTTAGATGAAAACAAAAAGCTCATCTTGGTGACTGGTCATCGACGCGAAAGCTTTGGCGGTGGTTTTGAGCGTATCTGTGAAGCTCTAGCAAAAACAGCGAAACAGCACCCCGAGGTGCAAATTCTCTACCCTATGCACCTAAACCCTAACGTGCGTGAACCGGTTAATCGTATCCTAGGTAATGTGGAAAATGTGCTGCTGATTGAGCCGCAACAATACTTGCCCTTTATCTACTTAATGGACCGAGCGCACATTATTCTCACCGATTCCGGTGGTATTCAAGAAGAGGCGCCATCCCTTGGCAAGCCCGTGTTAGTGATGCGCGACACCACCGAACGCCCCGAAGCGGTTGCTGCAGGGACAGTTAAATTGGTGGGAACAGATGTAGAAAAAATCGTCTCCAACCTAAACACCTTGCTTACCGATAGCGAAGCCTATCAAGCGATGAGCTTTGCGCATAATCCATATGGTGATGGCTTCGCTTGTCAGGTAATAATGAAAATATTATTAAGTTGATTTTTATTCTCGTTTAACACAAATTAATACAATTATTAATAAATGTTATTGTGTTTTTTTTGATAAATAAAAATGTAATATTTTAGAAATTAAAGAGAATCAATAGTAATGCATAAGAAGATTAGAATTGCCGTAGTTGGTTGTGGTCGTATATCAAAGAATCACTTTGGTTCAATAGAACAATTAGCATCGGAGTATGAGTTAGTTGCAGTGTGTGATAATAACCATGAGGTACTATCAGAACACAGTAATAAATACCAAGTGCCGGGCTACTTATCTATTGATGAGTTATTAATTAAAGAAGAACTAGATTTAGTTACGTTATGTACTCCAAGTGGGTTACATGCTTCTCAAGCCATTAAAGCGGCTAAAGCCAAGGTTCATGTTGTGACGGAAAAGCCAATGGCAACAAAATGGCAAGATGGTCTTGACATGGTGCGAGCTTGTGACGAAGAAGGTGTTCGTCTATTTGTTGTAAAACAAAATCGCCGTAACTCTACACTTCAACTGCTGAAACGCGCGGTGACCGATAAGCGCTTTGGTCAAATCCATATGGTTAATCTCAACGTCTTTTGGACCCGCCCGCAAGAATATTACGACCGCGCTGCTTGGTCTGGTACTTGGGATATGGATGGTGGTGCCTTTATGAATCAAGCTACACACTATGTGGATTTAATGCATTGGTTAATTGGTCCGGTAGAGAAAGTCCACGCCATGACGTCGACTCACCGCGACATTGATGTTGAAGATACTGGCGTGGTGAATATTAAGTGGCGTAATGGTGCGCTGGGCTCTATGGCTGTGACCATGTGTACTTATCCGAAAAACCTTGAAGGTTCGATAACTATTCTTGGTGAAAAAGGCACGGTAAGAATAGGTGGTGTTGCGGTGAATGATATTCAAGAGTGGACGTTTGAAGATGAGCGTGACTACGACAAAGATATTCACAGCGCAAACTACCAGACCACATCAGTTTATGGTTTTGGGCACCCACCTTATTTCCAAAATGTGGCAGACGTTTTACGAGGTAAAGCGGAGCCAGAAACCGATGGACGAGAAGGCTTAAAATCACTAGAGCTGCTTATTAGCACTTATCGCTCCGCCCGTGATGGTAAAGAAATTGGTTTGCCACTGAATTTATAATACTTTGGATAACAAATGAAATTAGATAATTTGAATATCGGTATCGTCGGTCTAGGTTATGTAGGCTTGCCGCTTGCGGTTGAGTTTGGTAAGAAATACCCAACGTTGGGCTTTGATATCAATGTAGCTCGTGTTCAAGAGCTTGAGAGTGGTAAAGATTCTACTCTAGAGTGTTCGCCAGAAGAGTTAGCGAGTGCACCTCTTTTACAATACACCCATCAATTGAAAGATTTGCAAGCATGTAATTTCTATGTGGTTACGGTGCCAACACCAATCACAGAAGAAAATACCCCCGACTTGACTCCATTAAAGAAAGCTTCTGAAGCATTGGCTCAAGTCATTCAAAAAGGGGACATAGTGGTTTTCGAATCAACAGTGTATCCAGGGGCGACAGAAGAAGTGTGCCTTCCTATCATTGAAAAAATGTCAGGATTGGTATTTAACCAAGACTTTTTTGCTGGTTACAGCCCTGAGCGTATCAACCCAGGTGATAAAGTGAATCGACTTACGACTATCACGAAAATTACGTCAGGTTCGACAGACGCTGTTGCTGATTTTGTTGATGCAGTGTACGCGTCAATTGTGACGGCTGGTACGCATAAGGCTTCTTCCATCAAAGTTGCGGAAGCGGCTAAGGTTATTGAAAACACTCAGCGTGATTTGAACATTGCCATCATTAATGAGTTCGCGAAGATTTTTAACCGCTTGGACATTGATACTGAAGAAGTGTTGAAAGCGGCAGGTACCAAGTGGAACTTTCTACCATTTAAGCCAGGTTTGGTTGGTGGGCACTGCATTAGCGTTGACCCATACTATCTAACTCATAAAGCTCAAGAGGTGGGGTACCGTCCAGAAGTTATTTTGGCAGGGCGTCGTATCAATGATGGTATGGGCGAATATGTCGCGACACAATTAGTGAAAAAGCTGGCGAGCAAAAAAATCCATATTGATGAAGCAAAAGTACTGATATTAGGTTTTACCTTTAAAGGGGATTGTCCTGATGTTCGTAATACAAAAATCATCAACATCATCAAAGAGCTGCAAGACTTTAATATGTCGGTTGATGTATACGATAGTTGGGCTTCAAAAGAAGAAGTTCGCCATGAGTATGGTATTGAACTCATCGATGAGCTGAAAGAAGGTCATTATGACGGTATCGTACTGGCGGTTGACCATAGTGAGACGAAATCGATGGGCGTAGAGGCTTTGCGCCGTTTAGGTAAAGATAGCCACGTTTTATACGATGTGAAACATGTCTTAAGTGTCGGCGAAGCAGACATCCGTCTTTAATCCATAATCAGGGGGCGAATGCTCCCTTTAATCATTTGGAGTAGTTATGAGCTTCTTTCAGCATGAAACTGCCATTGTAGATGATGGTGCTAGCATCGGAGAAGGTTCACGAGTTTGGCACTGGGCGCATGTGTGTTCAGGTGCTCAAATTGGTCGCGGCGTCTCTCTGGGGCAAAATGTCTTTGTTGGTAATAAGGTGACCATTGGTGACCAGTGTAAAATTCAAAACAACGTCTCTGTTTATGACAATGTTCATTTAGAAGAGGGAGTTTTTTGTGGGCCCAGCATGGTTTTTACGAATGTTTATAATCCTCGCTCTCTTATTGAACGCAAAGACCAATACCGTGACACTATCGTGAAAAAGGGCGCAACTTTGGGTGCGAACTGTACGGTTGTGTGCGGTATTACGATTGGTGAGTACGCGTTCATTGGTGCTGGTACTGTCGTGAACAAAGATGTGAAGCCCTTTGCTTTGATGGTGGGTGTTCCAGCCAAGCAAATTGGCTGGATGAGCCAATATGGTGAGCAACTTGATTTGCCATTAGAAGGTCACTTAACCATTACCTGCCCTCACACTCAAATTGTTTATCAGCTTGATGGTTCGATATTAACTGTTGTTGAAGAGTAAAAATAACAATGCAATTTATTGATTTAGCTGCACAGTACCAACATCTAAAAACCAAGATTGATGCTCGTATCCATAAAGTTCTTGACCATGGTCATTATATTATGGGACCTGAAGTTTTCGAGCTTGAGGAACAATTAGCTGAGTATGTTGGTGTAAAACACGCTATTACTTGCGCCAATGGTACCGATGCTTTAACACTGGCGATGATGGTATTGGACATTAAAGAGGGTGATGCGGTTTTCTGCCCAACGTTTACTTTCTTTGCCACAGCCGAGACGATAGCGTTCGCAAATGCAACGCCAGTATTTGTGGATTCAGAAGAAAGCACATTCAATATTTGTCCAGTAGATTTAGAAAAGCGTATTCAACAAGTGATTGCTGAAGGTAAATTAGTACCGAAGGCGATTGTGTCTGTGGATTTGTTTGGTCTACCTGCAAACTACGTTGAGATTGAAGCGATTGCTGAGAAGTATAACTTAAAGCTGATTGAAGATGCTGCTCAAGGTTTTGGTGGCTCACTTAATGGCAAAATGGCAGGGGCGTTTGGTGACATCGCGACGACGAGCTTTTTTCCAGCCAAACCATTAGGCTGCTACGGAGATGGCGGTGCGATTTTTACCAACAATGATGATTATGCTGAGTTACTTCGCTCGCTAAGAATTCACGGTAAAGGTTTAGATAAATACGACAACGTGCGTATTGGTGTAAACAGTCGACTAGATACTATTCAAGCTGCGGTGCTATTAGAGAAACTGGCGGAGTTTCCAGTGGAGTTAGAGGCTCGCAACCGATTAGCGGATGAGTACGCAGTGCAGTACGCGAGTCAATTTATTGTACCGACAGTACCTCAAGGGTATACCAGCTCTTGGGCACAATATACGGTGCGAAGTGAGGATCGTGACGCATCAATTCACGGTTTTTCTGAGCAAGGAATTCCAACGATGGTGTATTACCGTACTTGTATGCACCAACAAACGGCTTTTGCGCATTTAGGGTATCAAGCTGGCGATTTTCCAATAGCGGAAATGTTGTCAAGCCAAGTATTGAGTTTGCCTATGCATGGGTATATCAAATGAAAAGTAAATATTACCTAGTTGCTAGAGAAAATATTTTCTCACATCCAATTCTTAAAATTATTGCTAAGTCTGAAAAAGTTTATGAGAGTATTAACTTAAAAGAAAATATAAGCTGCATTTTCTTGTTGCCTTTTAAAAAAATGGATTTCATTGTAAGCGATCCGATAGTTGCAATGTTTTTTTTACACAAAAAATTTATTTTCTTTTCTCTAGAGATGTTTGAATATCAAGTGGATAATAATAACATCAAAAATATTTTGAGAAATTTTGTTTTTAAAATATGTCATCGAATTGCACTTCATAAAGCTAATGTTATCTATTTCCCAAATAAGATAAGATCTGATTTTTATGTTGAACAGTATGGCATATCTAGAGATAAGATAATTGTTTTGCCTAATTATCCTTCAAGAGATACCATAAAGCATATAGAAGAGAGTCAAAAAGAATTTTGCAATTCTATATCAAGTGAACTTTATTATAGGTATGACTTGGATGGCATTGAGAAGTATGACGAAATTTTTGTATATATTGGCACTATTAACGAAAGCAATCGAGGTCTAAAAGAGATAATTTCTTCGGTGGAGAACAAGAATAATGCATTTCTTCTACTGGCTGGAAAAGTATCAAGTTTGGGAGATAGCAGCAATCTACTAAAAGGGCGAAAGCACAAGTATATCGGAGAGTTAGAGCATAAAGATGCTATTAACCTACTAAACTTAGCTGATTATGGCTTTTTGTATTATTCTAGAGATTTAAAGAACACAAACTATTGCGCGCCTGTGAAAATATTCGAGTATATTAATGCAGGAGTAAAGTTAGTGGCTAATGATTGTGATGGATTAAAAGAATATGAAAACGCAATATATTACAATATTACATCAGAAGGTTTGCTGAAAAAAATGAAAAGTATGATGAGGAGTATGTTGATTCTCTAAAGGGTAGGTTTTTTGAAAGTCACTTTGAATAAACTAAACAGAATTTCACGAGATGTCATATTGCAATACGTATCATTCTTGGTTTATAAGGTTTGCAATGGTTTTTTGTATTCATTAACTATATTCTTTTTTGTTGATGATGTTAATTTGACGAATTTAATTGGGGTTTTGTTTATACAGGAGTTCTATTTTTCGTATTTTTATACAGCAAAGAAAAACCAAAATATAGAAAAGGGTGATTTGTACGGGAAGGAGAGTTATTTTTTATTAGGAAGCGTTATTTTTGTATCTTATGCTATATACACTTCATTTAGTTTGAGTGGTGTGGTGTATAGCATAATGGCATTTAATTTTATTTCATTTGCACTTTTTGCTTCAATTGCGCCTGAATATGAGCGTAGAGATGTATCCTCTTGGATTAGGCTTGAAAATAGATGCTCATTACTATCCGCTGTAAGTATATTCATATTAAGTGCGATGTTTCGTTTTATTGATGTTAACTTTGATGAGATTATCTTATTAAGACTTGGGATCGTTTTCTTTTCTTTAAGTCTATACCATTATATTTTTTCAAAAGAAGTATTCCATTATAAAAACGAATGGAAAAGTTTTTTTCAGTGCCTAGATATAGTCGTTATTCTTTGTGTGATGAAATTGTTATACTTTAGATTCGGTATATCATCAGGAGAAATTGAAGGTAAAAGCATAAAATATTTTTTGATTTTTTATGACTTAGTCGCTGCTATTGCTGGATTGTATATGAGAAGAACCATTTCTATTGAAAAAGCAAAGTTGGGGCAAGTAAATTTTAGTATCTTAAAAATTAATATTTTCATATTGATATCTATTTTAGTATTGAGTTTGATTTGGGGATGTTCTAATTTCATTAAACTTCCCATAACATCATCCATTATATTTCTTTCGGTTGCTATCAATTATAATTATTTTACAATCGTTGGCTTTAGTAAGTTGTGGTTACTAAAGGTTACATATGTAATTGTAATTATAACTTCATTACATATGGAGTCTTTTGAGATAACTTTAATATTAATTTTTATTAATTTAATATATTCATCTCTTTCGTGCAGGAGAGGGAAATGTTATTGATTTCAGTGTTTTTATGTGTTTTTTCTATTTTTCTTTGTAGAGCTCAGCATCTGATATTCTGGGTTTCTAGTCTTTTTGTTGTTGTTATATTGTGGTTCGGCTCTTTAAGAGTAGATGAAACTCCTTATCTCTTCGATTTGTATGTTTTTTTGTTTCTTTCGCTCTCTTTACTCTATTCATTTTCTTCTAAAGAACTGTTTGATAATGTAGATCTTAACTTTAGTTCAACCAAAAGTTATACAAAAACTGGAATATTTCTTGGTTTTGTTTCAATTGTATTCTATGTGCTAGGCTCTGGAGGCGTTATTGGAATATCAAGAAGTTGGGTTGATATTGCAATAAGTCGAAATGTATTTGAGTTATTGATGGTTAATTTATCACAGCTCATTCTTTTGCTTAGTTTAAGTGTTTTGTATTATGAATATTTTTCCACAAAAAAAAGTAAACTAGTAATCGTCATAGTTGTTATTTCTATATTGTACTTGGCGATTACGCGAGTGAAAGCATATTTGTTGCCTGCAATATTTCCACTTCTAATTAATTATGTGTTATTGAATAGAGCCAATCCTTTTAAGTTAATGTTAAAAGGTGGGGCAGTGGCATTATTGGTTGCTTTTCTTTATCTTGTTACGACATTTTTTAGATGGATAGGTAGTATTGATAAGTGGTCTTTGGAACATTTCCAAGATACAGCGTATTTGGTTTTAGACAAAGGTATTGAGAGAAACTTATTTATACAAGCAACATCAATATATGAGCATTATTTGAGTTCAGAATATATTTATGGTCAAACATATATTTATTTGCTAAACCCTTTGCTTAAGTTGCTTGATGTCTCAATTGAAAATCCTATGTATGTTTATAGTAATTTAATGTATGGTGAATCATATATAATGAAAGGTAGTGCTCATCCATCATTATTTGTTGATTCGTTTGCAAACTTCGGTGCTTTTGGTGTTTTCATTGGTGTGGTTTGGTTGGTCTTTATAGATGTAATTTTAAAAATTCTTGTTAGGTTTGGTAAAATTGGCATTGTCGCTTTTATGGTTACATCGGCATATAGTTTTCCAATGATACTGAGAGGTAGTGTATATTATGGTTTTCTATATTTTTTACTATCAATATTTTTTGTTACGTTTACGTTCAAGCTTATGAATTCTAGATATAAGATGGGAGGGGGATGTGTATAATTTTAGAAATGTATTGGTGTTAGCTCCACATACTGATGATGGTGAATTAGGAGCTGGAGCTACTATAAGAAAATTGGTCGAAAAAGGGGCAAAAATAACATATGTTGCATTTTCTTCATGTGAAGAATCGGTACCGAGTGAGTTTCCAAGAGATATACTAAGAACCGAGGTTAAATTAGCGACAAAAGAACTCGGGATTGATGAGTCAAATGTAGTAGTTCTTAATTATAATGTTCGATACTTCTACGAAAAACGACAAGAAATTTTAGAAGATTTAATATCTATCAGAGCAAAAAGTAACTATGATCTTGTTCTTACTCCTAGTACCCAAGATATTCATCAAGATCATGCTGTTATCAGTCAGGAATCTATTAGAGCATTTAAAAACACTACAATTCTTGGCTATGAGTTAGCTTGGAACATGATGTCCAATAGCAATCAGTTATTTGTGGATGTAAGTGAATCGCACCTTGAGGCTAAATTTAGTGCTCTCTCAAAATATCAATCACAAGGTTTTAGAGGATATTTGACAAGGGAGTTTGTTTTTTCTTTAGCAAAAAGTAAGGGAATTCAAGTAGGTAAAGAATATTCAGAATCTTTTGAAGTTATTCGAATGTATTTATAAAGAGGTGGTTATGCAGTATCATATTGTCCGCGATATTTCTGCTTCTGAACTGGCAAATGCTTTAGAATTAGATTTTTATGGTGACAGTGAGCAGCTTATTCGGACTGTTGGTAGCTTGGAAAATATAGAGTCGAATGTATTAAAATTTGCCAATAAACCAAAAGAAAATGTATTAAAAGGAATCGTTATTGGTCTTGACGGAGTCGAAGCAGAGACGGTGCTTCTTTCTAAAAATCCTCGCTTAGACTTCTGCAGGGCGTTACAGTTTTTGATTGACTCTGAAGTTTTAGTTAGAAAAAACATCATCACTAGTATTGATAACTCTGCGATTATAGCTAACTCTGCAGTAATTGAAGATGGAGTAAGTATTGGCGAAAGGACGATAATTGAACACAATGTAACAATTCACCAAGGTACAGTGATCGGTTCTAACACAATTATCAGAGCAAACTCAGTTATCGGCGCCCAGGGTTTTGGCTTCGAAAAAAGTGATGAGGGGATTTGGTATAGATTTCCACATTTAGGAAGAGTAATCATTGGTAATAATGTTGAAATAGGGGCGTTAAATAGTGTTTGCATTGGAGCTCTTGATAATACAGTTATCAATGATGGTGTTAAAACGGATAATTTAGTACACATAGCGCATAATTGCCAAATTGGGAAAAATTCAATATTGACAGCATGTACTGAGTTAAGTGGAGGCGTTTTTTTGGGGGAAGGTGTCTGGATGGGACCCAATTCATCGACGATGCAGAAAGTTAGCATTGGGGACTCCGCTGTTGTTGGTTTGGGCAGTGTTGTAACCAAAAACGTTGAAGCTGGTAATACTGTTGCTGGTGCACCGGCAAAAGTTATAAAAAGAGGTTAACGATGAAGTCTGTTTTAATCACAGGTGGTACAGGTGGAATTGGGACTGCGTTGGTAAAGGCTTTTGTTAATAAAGGATACCATGCTTATGTGACTCATACTCATAAACCAAGAGATGTTTTAGACTGTTGGCTGGCGGAAAATAAAATAGAAAAAAAACACGTTTCCTTTCTGGCATTAGACCTAAATAATATATCTGAAGTTGAACTACAGATATCTATATTGCTTGAAAATTCAAACATTGATGTTTTAATTAATAATGCGGGTGTAGCAGCCGATTCCACATTTCTAAAAATGAATTTGGATCAATGGAATAGTGTAATAGATGTTAATTTAAAGTCATTGTTTTTCGTTACTCAACCTATTGCACGTTCAATGGTTAAAAATGGTTTTGGGCGAATTATAAACATTAGCTCAATAAATGGGCTTAAAGGGCAGTTTGGACAATGCAATTACGCTGCGGCTAAAGCTGGTATAATTGGCTTTTCAAAATCATTAGCTCAAGAATTAGCAACCAAAGGGGTTTCAGTTAATGTTATTGCCCCAGGTTATACTATGACGCCCATGGTTAAAAATATTCGAGAAGACATTCTTGAAAAAATAAAAAATAACATACCTATAAAGCAGTTAGTTTTGCTAGAAGACTTAGCAAATACTGCGTTAATGATAGCGGAAAGTGGTATGTCGTTAACAGGAGAGACTATCTCTGTTAATGGCGGTCAGTATATGTGTTAAATGTAAATATGAATATTTGGTATATACACCCTTATGCTGGTAGCCCGAAGTATGGGATGTCTTTTAGACCATATTATCTAGCTAGGCATTTTAATGAGTTAGGCTATAACGCCATAGTCATCTCTTCGTTATATCATCATCTGTGCTCTATTCCTGGTGCAAAACCGGGAGTGATGGATGTAGAAGGAGTAGATTATTTTTTTCAGAAGGTAGTCTCTTATAAGGGAAATGGTCTTAAGCGTGTACTCAACATGCTAAGTTTTGGCTTGGGTTTGTTTAGTCGAACATTTCGAGAATTTAGCAAAAGCAACAAACCAGACGTTATCATTGCCTCAACGGCCCACCCTTTTCATTTGCTTGCTGCTAAATATTACGCAAAAAAATATGGGGCTAAGCTAATTTTAGAAGTACGTGATATTTGGCCACTAAGTCTTCAAGAATTAGTCGGTATTTCAAAGCGTCATCCATTAAGCATAATAATCAACATTTTTCAAAAATATGGTTATAAACACTGTGATCATTGTGTTTCGTTGCTTGCCAACGCAGAAGGGTTCTTTCTTGAAGAAGGGTTGAAAAAAGATAGCTTTACTTACATTCCTAATGGGATCGAACTGATTAATGAACAGGTAACGGGCGAAGTGCCTAAAGCTTTAGCTAGTGATTTGAAAATTGCTCTACAGGGTTTTGACACGGTTATTTGTTATGCGGGGGCTCTGGGTGTGCCAAACAACTTAATGCCTTTAATAGATGCAGCTGCGTATTTAAGTAAGCATAGAATTGGTATTTTGTTAGTTGGTGATGGTATTCAAAAAGACGAACTAAAGGGGAGAGTGAATGAATTAAATTTAGACAATGTAATTTTCTTTGGTAAAGTTAAAAAAAATGATGTTGCTCATGTAATCGCGCAGTGCGATGCTTTATTTATAAATGCTATGCCTAAAGAGTTATATAAATTTGGCATGTCACCAAACAAAATATTTGATTATATGATACATGATAAGATTGTGTTTAATGGTATTGACTCGCCTAGGAATCCTTTAGAAGAAGCAAACTGTGAAATAAAGTTTCCGGCAAATGATTCATTGGCTTTGTCTGAAGAGATACTTCGTTTTCACAACAATAAAAATGCTTACAAAGTTTCCTCATCAATGTTTGTACAAGAGCACCATACTTATAAGAAGTTAGCAAAAAATTATATTTTACTAATAGAAGATTTAGTGAAATGAGTAAAGTAATTCTAACTGGTTCTAGTGGCTTTATTGGTCAGCATCTAAATAGTCACTTAAAAGATAATGGTTATAATGTTTACTCTATTAGTAGAAATGAGCTTTCAGATTCAAAGATGCCAATTAAGGGCTTTTTTGGTAGTCAATATCACGCAGATGCTGATGTCGTTATTCACTTAGTGGGGGCTGCTCATAGGAAGTTTACAGATGATGAATCTAGTTTCATAAATTTTAAACTTACAAAAAAAGTGTTAGATCGCACTGTTGAGTTAGGTATACCTAGGTTTATTTTATTGAGTTCGGTAAATGTATACGCTGAATGTGATGAAGTTATATCTTTGGATACAGTCATTAACTCATCAAAATTGCCAAACATCATGCAAAGTAAACTAATTGCAGAGGAGTATGTGAAGAAAGTTGCATTTGAGCATGCTGTCGAAACGATAATAATTAGAAGTCCACTAGTTTATGGTGAAGGCGTGAAAGCTAATTTTGCTTCTCTAATGAACCTTGTCTCAAAAGGTATTCCTCTACCGTTTGGCTGCATTACTAACAACAAACGTAGTTTAGTCTCAGTTGATAACTTGGTTGATTTAATTATTACTTGCATCGACCACCCCAAAGCAGCGAATCAAGTGTTTTTAGTGTCAGATGATCATTATGTATCTACATCTGAAATGGTTAAAGAAATGGCAATCGCCTTAGGCAAACCAAGTTGGCAAATACCCGTACCAGCTTATTGTTATAAGTTGGTTGGTAAGCTGTTTGATAAAAACGATGTAGTGGACCGGTTAACTGGATCATTACAAGTTGATATATCTCATACAAAAGAAACACTAGGTTGGACTCCTCCTCAAACATTACAGGAAGGCTTCAAAAAAACTGCAGAAGCTTTCTTAAAATCAAAACAAAGTAGTGGTAAATAATGATTCGTCTAATAGATTTTCTAGCAGCCTTCTTTGGTTTGCTATTCTTATGGCCAATATTGGTCGTGGTTACCGTTATCGGTTTGTTTGATACTGGCTCTCCTATTTTTGTTCAGGAGCGAGTAGGGCGCAACAGAAAGCCTTTTAAACTCGTTAAGTTTCGAACAATGTCGGTGGATACCCAATCGGTCGCTTCTCACTTAGCGAGTACTAGTTCAATCACTAAATTAGGTGCTTTTTTGCGTAAAACTAAGATTGATGAACTGCCACAGTTAATCAATGTACTGAAAGGTGAAATGAGTTTAGTTGGTCCTCGCCCGAATCTGTTCAATCAAGAAGAGTTGATTAAAGAGCGTGATGCTTTAGGCGTATACAATGTCCTACCAGGCATCACAGGCTTGGCACAGGTGCAAAACATCGATATGTCTACTCCTCAGTTACTCGCTAAGACCGATAGAGAAATGATCGATACTCTAACGATAAAAAACTACTTTAAGTATATAATTATGACAGTCACGGGCAGCGGCTCGGGCGATGCAGTAAAAAAATCATAACGATACTAAAAGTGAATACGATTTATGGATAAGTTGGCTTACATATGGTCTTTACCTCGAGTGCATAAGCGCTTGATCAGTTTGGCCATAGATACCTTATTAATTGCCTTTTCTTTTTTCATGGCAATTTGGGTGCGTCATGGCGAAGTGGCTGTTTCAGTTTCCTCTGAAACTTTGCTTACACTCGCCGGTACCGTTATTGTTACTCTTGTAACTTTCACCAAGCTTGGTTTGTACCGAGCAGTACTGCGCTATCTCACCTTTCATGCGCTTACCGTGGTGGTGCTTGGTGCGTTGATTTCCGCACTCTCGATCACAACATTCGCTTATTTCTTCAATGCAGAAGTGCCGCGTACCGTGCCTGTTATCTACATGACGTTTTTAGCACTGTTGTGTGGTGGTGCACGCATGATGGTGCGTTCATTAATCGTGCAGGCTAGCCGTAAAGGGTGCGAGCGTGTACTGATATATGGTGCGGGAAGTACAGGGCGCCAGTTGGCCATTGCGCTTCGCAATGCGGAAACCTACCAAGTGAAGGGTTTTATTGATAATGATCCTTCTCTTGAAAACACCATTATCCAAGGCTTAACCGTACACTCTTCCCAGCAAATTTCTCGTCTGGTTGAAAAGCAAGAAATTGAAAAAATCTTGTTGGCCATGCCAAGAGCCACACGCTCTGAGCGTAAAGCCATTATTGACGGATTACTGCACTTACCCGTAGAAGTGCTAACCGTACCGGACTTTAAAGACATCGTTAATGGCAATGCCACGGTCGATGAGCTTAAAGACGTTGCCATTGAAGATTTGCTCGGCCGCGACCCTGTAGAGCCCAATCCTGAACTGATGAAGGCCAATATTCGCGGCAAAGTGGTGATGGTAACTGGTGCAGGCGGTTCTATTGGTTCTGAGCTCTGCCGACAGATTGTACGCCAAAAGCCAAAGACCTTGATTTTATTTGAGTTGTCTGAATATGGCTTGTACGAAATTGATAAAGAGCTGTCTGGCATGGTGGAAGCCATGCAGCTTGAAGTGGAAATCATACCGTTGTTGGGTTCTGTGCAGCGAATCAACCGCCTAAGTGCCACAATGCGAGCGTTTGGCGTGCAAACGGTTTATCACGCAGCGGCTTATAAGCATGTTCCTTTGGTGGAATACAATGTGGTGGAAGGGGTTCGCAACAACGTATTTGGCACCTACTACAGCGCGAAAGCCGCGATTGAAGCTGGTGTGGAATCTTTTGTGTTGATCTCAACAGACAAAGCGGTACGCCCAACGAATGTGATGGGCACTTCTAAACGTATGGCAGAACTTGCACTTCAAGCCTTGGCGGCAAAAGAAAACGACAAAGTGAACGGTACACGTTTTTGCATGGTGCGCTTTGGGAATGTGCTTGGCTCGTCAGGCTCCGTAATTCCACTGTTTAAGCGTCAAATTGAAGAAGGGCAGGCTATTACGGTTACCCACCCAGATATCATCCGCTACTTTATGACCATTCCTGAAGCTGCTCAGCTTGTTATCCAAGCCGGTGCAATGGGCAAAGGTGGTGATGTATTTGTGTTGGATATGGGCGAGCCCGTTAAGATTGTGGATCTGGCGAAAAATCTTATTCAGTTATCAGGGCTTGAAGTGAAATCATCTGATAATCCGAACGGTGATATCGAAATCAAATTTACAGGCCTGCGCCCAGGTGAAAAGCTCTACGAAGAGTTATTGATTGGTGACAATGTGGAAGGCACCGATCACGAACGCATCATGACGGCGAACGAGCAATTTTTACCGCTCGAAGAGTTTAATCAGATCCTTGATAACTTAGACAGAGCTTGTCACGAGTTTGATCATGAAACCATCCGTCAAATCTTGTTGGAAACACCCACAGGCTTTAACCCTACAGACGGTATTGGCGATTTAGTTTGGAATGCCAAGCGAAAGCTCAATACCTCTAAAGATAAAGTGGTCGAAATTAAAGTCACCGCTTAGTCTGCTCGCACTAGATAAAAAGGAGCAAGCCTTGGCAAGCTCCTTTTTTCACTTCCTATTTCTCTTCTGCCATATCGGCTTTTCTCTTCCTTTCTTGTTATCTTAGCTTCTTAGAGATGTAACATTCAGTTGTTGATATAGCGTGTAACGTTGTCAATAACAGGAAATGTTATGCGAATCACCGTCGTTGGGGCTGGCTACGTCGGCCTGGCTAACGCTGCACTTTTGGCACAGTACCATTCCATTACTTTGCTCGATGTAGACTCTAAAAGAGTCGAACAAATCAATGCCCAAGGTAGCCCAATTGCAGACGCGGATATTGAGCGGTTCTTATCGTCGGGGGCACTTCAGCTTACGGCCACCACATCACCACAAATTGCCTACCACGATGCGCAGCTGATTATTGTTGCCACCCCTACAAACTACGATCCTATTACCAATGGTTTTGATACTGCTTCTGTTGAAAAGGTCATTCAGGATGCAATTCAAATTAGCCCTAAGGCCACGATTCTTATCCGTTCGACTGTACCGGTCGGATTTACAGAAAGAATGCGTACTCAAGCGAAAAGGTGCAACATTCTCTTTGCTCCTGAGTTTCTGCGTGAGGGTAAGGCGCTGTTCGACAATCTCTTTCCTTCTCGAATTATCATCGGAGAGAAAAGTGAACGTGGGCAGAAAATTGCGGAGTTATTTGCCAACGCGGCCGAGAAAAAGGATGTCCCCATTCTGCTAACTAACCCAACCGAAGCTGAAGCGATCAAGTTGTTTTCAAACACTTATTTGGCGATGCGCATCGCTTACTTCAATGAGTTGGACTCCTATGCAGAAGCGCATGGTTTAGATGCTCGTCAGATCATTGAAGGGGTTGGCTTAGACCCTCGTATTGGCAATCACTACAACAACCCATCATTTGGTTATGGTGGATACTGCTTGCCAAAAGATACCAAACAGCTGTTGGCGAACTACCAAGATGTACCGAATAACATTATTGGTGCCATCGTTGATGCGAACCGTACTCGCAAAGATTTTGTTGCTGAGTCGATTCTGAAGCGCGAACCCAAAGTCGTGGGTATTTATCGTTTAATCATGAAAGCGGGCTCGGACAACTTCCGCGCTTCCTCGATTCAAGGAATCATGAAACGCATCAAGGCAAAAGGTATTGAAGTAGTGGTGTATGAGCCTGTTTTAAAAGAAGCAGAATTTTTCCACTCTCGTGTAATCAAAGATTTGAATGAATTTAAGCAAACAGCGGACGTGATAGTCTCGAATCGCATGGTGGAAGAATTAACTGATGTTGCAGATAAAGTTTACACCCGCGATTTGTTTGGTAGCGATTGAGCTCATTTGACTGGATTACGAGTATGGTTGTCGGTGGCTTGTCTGTGTTTGTTCTTGTGGCGAGTGCGTTTCCAAACGCGGCATCTGGCGTGTGTGGATGAATGGATTCCCGTGTGCACGGGAATGACGATTGGTGGTGTGGCGGCTGTCTCAGAGTTTAGTTCTTTGCAGTTGATCTTCGTTCGGCTTTTTCTTTCCGTCTTTTATCTCGTCATCCTCGCGGACGCGGGGATCCACCGTACAGCGAGTGTTGTAGCTCGGTATCACCGCTTCATTGCCAGTGTTGTCGGTTTTGCTCTATGTAGTTGTTGGTTGTGGCAAGTGCGTTTCCAAACGCGACATCCGGCGCGTGTGGATAAATAGATTCCCGTGTGCACGAGAATGACAGTTGGTGGCGTGGCGGCGGTGTGCTGAGTTTTTACGGGATAGTGTCGCTGTTGATGTGTATTGTCTCATCACATCCTTTGTTATTACAACTTCTTACTTATAACTTCGGTTTGTCAGCCTCTTTCTGTCTCTCAGTTCGTCATCCTCGCGAACGCGGGGATCCATCGTACAGCGAGTCTTGTAGCTCGGTATTACCGCTTCATTGCCAGTGTTGTTGTCAGTTTGGCTCTATGTTGTTGTCTG
>NZ_NPKW01000151.1:0-676 GCF_002265885.1 Vibrio sp. 03_296 | reverse complement strand
CGGCACTGTGCGGTAGCTTTTGTATTGCGTGCCTGCACCCCTTAACGCGGCGTTATGCTTAATCACGTAAAATCAGTGGTTTATGGTTTTCTTTGTTCCCTTGGATTTTTAGTTTGGTTTTGTCGGCAAGTTGGCTTTTTTGAGCGCTGTTTTTCGGACACTCATTCTTTGACGCTGGAAATTCAGAGAGTTGCCTCAATCAATTTTCGGGTAAGTGCGAGGTTAGGGCGGTTGGCTCAATCAGAAATCCATTTTTGGTTTTTAAACTCCAAACCAGATTTGCCAAAATCCGAAGCCTGATTATCAAAACTATGATTCATTCGGTTTCTACGTTTGGCTTTGTTTGTAAATCAAGTCGAGTTAATCTTGTTCTAGTAAAACGTAACCCATTGAAGCTTAAGCATAACAAGGCGTTTAAGYGGGATTTGGCACGCGTGGCATTTTCAGTTTGCGTTGGGTTCGGTGATTAAGTTCGCTGTGCGGTAGTTTTGTACTTGCGTGCCTGCACCCCTTAACGCGGCGTTATGTAACAAAGGAAAGTTCGAGCATGGAAATAGTTACGGATAGACTGAAAATGACTCAAATTACGGACAAAGATTGGGAGTTATTTGAGTCTTTACATCGTAACCCTGCTGTTATTAGTTTATGTTTCGATGAACCATCGACCATAGAGATC